>NZ_VPEU01000019.1:0-51092 GCF_013416975.1 Acinetobacter sp. YH18001
AGATATGGTGCTCGATGCATTGGAGCAAGCATTGCACGATCGAGGTATGCCTAAGAATGTGATTCATCATTCAGATAGAGGTGTTCAATATCTTTCTATTCGCTATACCAATCGTTTAGAAGCAGCAGTTGGTCTTTAAAATTTCCGATTGAAGCTCAAAGAGCTAACGATATTTTTAGCTGTACAAATGATAATTTGTTATTAAGTTAATGATTTAAGATATAAAAAAAGGAATTTCGAAAAACTCCTTTTTTGTAACAAGAAAATAAATTGAAACAAATTCTTTATCTTCTTTCTAACAATACGCCCGTTTCTACATGGTGCGTATATGGAAATTGATCAAACATAGCGAATTTGCTGATTTTATGGGTTTGAGACAACTGTTTCAGGTTGTCATGCAATGTGTCTGGATTGCAAGAAATGTAAATAATGCGTTGGAAGCGCTGTAATAGTTTAAGCGTTTCATCATCAATACCGGCACGCGGTGGATCGACAAATACCGTATCGAAATCATAAGTCGCAAGATCAATATTGGCTTCTTGCAGGCGGCGGAAAACACGCTCGCCGTTGTAAGCTTGGGTGAACTCTTCTGCAGAAAGACGCGCGACCTGAATATTCCCAATCTGGTTTTGCTCAATATTCCACTCAGCCGCATAGACTGAAGATTTGGCTAACTCGGTTGCCAGAACACGGCGGAACTTGGTCGAGAGTGGCAGGGTAAAGTTACCATTACCACAATATAATTCCAGCAAATCTTGATCAGATTGCTCTGCTGCATCACATGCCCATTCCAGCATGTTTTGGCAGACTTGGGCATTCGGCTGGGTAAAGCTGCTTTCGATCTGTTTGTATTGATAGGTACGATCAAAAACAGAAAGTTCTTCCACCACATACTCATCAGACAGGACAAACTTCTGTCCACGGCTGCGGCCAATTAACTTGATATTTAACTGTTCTGCCAGTGCTTTGGCTGCCGGTTCCCAGCTTTCATCCAGTTTACGATGATAAATCAGAGAAACCAGAACCTGACCACTTAAGGTCGCCAGAAAATGTACCTCAAACAGACGTATCGATAATAACGGATCTGCTTTGAGCGCTTGCAGTAATTTAGGCATCAACTGATTGATACTGAGGTCTGCAACCGGAAATTCATCAATGCGGATGACTTTTTTCTGTTGATCTTCATTGCGCTCGAACATGGCATAGAACATGTCATCCTCAGTATGCCAGATCCGAAATTCAGCACGCATGCGGAAATATTTTTCAGGAGACTGGAATACTTCGAGGGCAGGTGGTTGATATTCGGCAAACTGAGCGCTGATGCGTTCAATTTTGGCATCGAGTTGTTGCTGATAAGATGAAGTCATATGCAGTAAGAAGTCGCAAATATTTTAAAGCGCAAATGGTAGCAAATAATTGCTGATCTGCCTAAGCCTATTGTGGCTGAGCGGCTTTAAAAACTGCATAAAAAAGACCAAACCCTCTGAGGAGAAAAATTTGGCCGTAAAGAGGAAATCATGAACAGAAAAATGCCAAGATGATTCGATTAATTTAGAGATGACTCATCGTCATCAAACTGGCATTGCCACCAGCTGCTGCCGTATTGATGCTAATGGCCCGTTCAAGCACCAATCGCTCCACCGGAATGTCATGATTGCCTGAGTTTAAATGCGTGATTCCTACAATGGGGCCTTTTCGAGCCGCAATACGCTTCTGTAAATCAATCAATTTCGCAGCATCACCATGATGTAATACAGCATCAAATTCCCCACTTTCAATATCTTGAATAACTTTGAATCGGGTAGCAACTGCTTTTGGCATTGTTTGTAGATATTTCAGCACAAAAGTATTTTCAGCCAATACTGCAGGGCGACTGCCGACCGATAAAATGGCCAAAATTTGCTGAATCTGGTCTTGCTCGGTGTGCGCCAAAGATAGAACACTTTCACGTGGCAGGATCATGTACTGGTTTTCTTCGCCGGTTGGACCTTGCAAACTAAAGCTTTGTCCGGTCGCAATCTGGCTGGGTGCTTTTAAGGAGATTGTGGGGAAAGTTTTAGAGGCCCAAGCCTTAAATTCCTGGACTGGTTTGTGTTCAATAGGGGCTTGATCAGATCGCATGGCATAAGGCTGCGCCAGTTTCTTCTCGGAAAGCTGCTGCATTAAACGGTAGATGTAAAGCGGCCCACCAGCTTTAGGGCCAGTACCGGACAAGCCTTCACCACCGAAAGGCTGAACACCCACAACTGCACCGACGATATTACGGTTGATATACAAGTTACCGACTTCTGCTCGCGCAATCACGGTTTGTATGGTTTCATCAATACGTGTGTGTAAGCCCATGGTCAGACCATAGCCTTTGCTGTTGATCTGTTCCAATAACTGTTCCAGTTCACCATATTTATAGCTGATCAGATGCAGCACCGGACCAAAGACTTCACGCTCCAGATCGTTCAGGTTTGGAAGTTCAATCAATGTTGGCGGAATAAAGGTGCCTTGGGTTAATTCAGTCTCATCTTGGTCAAACATCAGTTGATGGACTTTGTGACCTTTGCTGCGCATCTGCTGAATATGCGTCTGAATATTTTGCTGGGCCTCAAGATCAATCACCGGACCAATATCGGTTTTTAATAAAATCGGATTGCCGACTCTTAACTGCTGCATGGCACCTTTGAGCATCGTGCGCATAGCATCCAGGTTGTCTTCTTGCACACAGAGCACACGCAAAGCAGAACAACGCTGGCCGGCACTGTCATAGGCAGAATTAACCACATCAAGCACCACCTGCTCAGTTAATGCAGATGAATCGACAATCATGGCATTTTGACCGCCGGTTTCAGCAATCAGGGTCACACTTTCGCCAAACTGGTTCAGACGTTCCGCTACAGTTTTTTGCAGAATATGGGCGACCTCGGTTGAGCCGGTAAACATAATGCCCTGAATGCGTGAATCCGCACTGAGCTGCGCACCAATGCTTTCACCTTGACCCGGCAAGAGCTGTAAGACGTCTTGCGGAATGCCCGCTTCCCATAAAATCTGCACCGCTTGTGCAGCAATCAGCGGGGTCTGTTCTGCCGGTTTGGCAATAACGGTATTGCCCGCGACCAGCGCTGCTGAAATCTGGCCGGTAAAAATTGCCAACGGGAAGTTCCATGGACTGATACACAGCACGGTACCCAAAGGTTGAATCTGTGTATTTTCAGCTAAATCCAACATCTGACCGGCATAGTAGCGCAAGAAATCTACCGCCTCCCGGACCTCGGCAATGGCATTGGCATAGGTTTTGCCAGCTTCACGGGACAGAATCACCATCAGTGTCAGCAAACGCTGTTCCATCAGATCCGCGGCTTTATTTAAGCAGGCTGCTCGCTCATTTTTTGGCAAATTGGCCCAGAAACCTTGTGCATTGACAGCTTGCGTTAAGGCAATTTCAGCCTGTTCCTGAGTCGCTTCATAGACTGTACCGACTACATCCTGATGTTGTGCCGGATTGATGATTTGCACTGCGTTACTTGTGTCGGTCCCTGTAAATGCCGTTCCCATGGCTGCTGCCTGAAATTGTGTGTTTTTCAGGCTGGCAGCGACTTCATTTAAGGCGCTCAGCTCTGCATCATTGGCGAGATCCAGACCCGATGAGTTAATACGTGTGCCATACAGATCTTGCGGATAAGGAATATGCGGATGCTTGGCACCGATCATGACTTCCTGCTGTGCAGCTTTTAAAATCGTTTGTTGTGGATTCTCAATCAAATCTTCGATATTTAGGGTTTTGTCGGCAATCCGGTTGACAAAAGACGTATTTGCGCCATTTTCCAGCAAACGACGCACCAGATAAGCCAATAAGGTTTCATGATTGCCGACTGGCGCATAAATACGACAAGGTACACCGAGCTTATTCGCTGACTTGTCGCCCACCACATTTTCATACAAGGGTTCGCCCATGCCATGCAGACACTGGAATTCATATTGACCCGCATAATACTGCTCAGGTTGCGCCAGTTGGTAAATCGTGGCCACGGTTTGTGCATTATGCGTGGCAAATTGCGGATAGATATAATCCGGTTCAGCCAATAATTTACGCGCACAGGCGATATAAGACAGATCGGTATGCACCTTACGAGTGAATACCGGATAGTCCGACATGCCTTCAATCTGTGCTTTCTTGATCTCGCTGTCCCAATAGGCACCTTTGACCAGACGAATCATCAGGCGTTTCTGACTACGTTTGGCCAGATCAACAATATAATCTACCACATAGAAACAGCGTTTTTGATAGGCTTGAATCACAAAGCCAATGCCTTTCCAGTCTTGTAATTGCGGCTCAAAACACAGGCGTTCAAGCAGTTGCAAGGAAATTTCCAGACGATCAGTTTCTTCGGCATCAATGTTTAAACCGATATTGTACTGTTTCGCCAAGACCGCGAGTTTAAGCATTTTTCCATACAGTTCATCATGTACACGATCCATCTGTGCGCGCTGATAACGCGGATGCAGGGCAGAGAGTTTGATGGAAATGCCCGGGCCATCATAAACGTCTTTATCCTGCGAGGCTTGCCCGATGGCATGAATCGCTTGCTGATAATCCTGATAATAGCGTTCCGCATCCGGATCGGTCAGTGCTGCTTCACCAAGCATGTCATAGGAATAACGAAAGCCTTTTTCTTCCAGACGTTCTGCATTTTTCAGTGCCTCATCAATGGTTTCACCCGTCACAAACTGTTCGCCCATCATGCGCATGGCAACATCGACAGCCTTACGGATAATGCCGCGACCACTGCGCGCCAACAGGCCGGTTAATAAACTGGACAGGCTTTTTTGCTGTGGGGTTTCCATTAATTTACCCGTCAGCATCAAGCCCCAGGCTGCGGCATTGACAAACATCAGCTGGCTTTGACCGAGATGTTCTTTCCAGTTGCCCTGATTGATCTTGTCGCGGATCAGCAGGTCACGCGTGGCTTTGTCTGGAATACGCAGCAAGGCTTCGGCCAGACACATCAGGGCAATGCCTTCCTGAGAAGATAGGGAAAATTCCTGTAATAATCCTTGTACGATGCCCGCTTTACCGCCTGAATTTTTACGTTCACGCAAGGAATGCGCCAGATCAAAGGCAAGCGCTTGAATCTTGTCGCTGAGTTCGGAGGAAATTTCACTATGCAGCAAGAGTTCTTCGACGCATTCAGTTTCCGCACGGCGCCATGTGGTATTGATACGTTGTTCGTATTCATTTTTATCTTTGAATTCGGCGATATAATTTGGCTGCTTCATGGCATCTGAACCATAGGTGGGGCTTAGTGTGGTCGGCATAGTGACATCCTGTACTGCTGCAATCAGATCTAGCGGGGCTAACGAGTTTTAATCTATAATCACAGAATATTTGACAAATATCTCACTATAGTTTTTACATTTTTTAGAGAATAATTCTAATGCAGCCTCCTTATTTAAGCCTAGACCGTATAGATATTCGTATCCTGAGTTTATTACAATCCGATGCCAAGTTATCCAATATTAAACTGGCTGAACTGGTAAATTTATCGCCGACCGCGGCACTGGCGCGGGTGCAGAAACTGACCAAAGAAGGCTATATTCTGGGCTACGAAGCCCGTCTGAATCCAAATCTGCTCAATAACGCTTTTGTGGTTTTTGTAGAGATTTTACTGGATAAAACCACACCGAATGTTTTAGATGAGTTTTCCCATGCAGTCCGGCAGATTCCAGAAATTATTGAATGTCATATGATCAGTGGCGGTTTCGATTTTGTGGTAAAAATCCGCTGCGCCAATATGGATGAATTCCGTAAAATTTCCGGGCAAATCTTATGGCAACTGCCCGGGATCAAGGAAACACGCAGTTATCCGGTGATGGAGGTGATTAAAGAAAGTCAGCAGATCCATCTAAAAATACCGGGAAAATCTAAATAATTTGTAGCGTATTAACGACTAATCTAAAAAACACAAAAGGGACTTGAAAGTCCCTTTTATTGTATTGAATATCCAGACTATTTTTTCATTTCAGCCATTTCTTTTTGATATTCAGCTTTGGCCATTTCAAAACGATGTACCACATCATCATTCGGTGCCTTATCCACTAAGCTGACAATCACGATACTCAGGGTAGCCAGAATAAAACCGGGAATAATCTCGTACAGGCCGGTATCACCCATATAGTTTTTCCAGACGATTACCGTCACCGCACCGACCAGCATGCCGACAATCGCGCCGTTGAGGGTCATACGCTTCCAGAACAAAGACAAGATAATCAAGGGGCCAAATGCTGCACCAAAGCCTGCCCAGGCATAAGCCACCAGACCTAAAACCTTGCTGTTCGGATTAATCGCCAAGGCAATCGCAATTAACGCAATTACTAAAACCATAGCACGACCGACCCAGATCAGTTCTTTTTGCGAGGCATTTTTGCGCAGGAAGCTCTTGTATAAATCTTCAGTCAGGGTGGTTGAACAGACCAGAAGCTGACAGCTCAAGGTGCTCATAATCGCGGCCAGAATAGCTGCAAGTACGATGCCAGCGATCCATGGATTAAACAGGATTTTAGTCAATTCCATAAACACGGTTTCAGGGTTCTGGTTCACCACCGAGGCGAATGCTGGATTAACGGTGAAATAGGCAATCCCGATATAACCAGCTGCCACTGCGCCGCCCAGACACAGAATCATCCAGGTCATGCCAATACGGCGTGCAGCAGGAATGGTCTTCACTGAATCTGCTGCCATGAAGCGCACTAAAATATGTGGTTGACCAAAATAACCCAAACCCCAGGCCAGACTGGAAATAATCGCCACCACGCTTAAGCCTTCAAGCATACTGGACGCATGTGGACGGGCAGATTCAAGGATGACACTCACTTGCTGGCTATTGTCACCCAAGGCCAGGAAGGTAATGATCGGGGTCAGCAACAGTGCGAAGATCATCAAACCGGCCTGAAAAGTATCCGTCCAGCTGATTGCCAGAAAACCACCAATACACACATATAAAATTGTCGCCATCGCACCGATGATAAGCGCTGTGGTGTAATTCCAGCCGAACAGGCTTTCAAACAGGCGTGCACCTGCGACCATGCCCGAGGCACAATAAATTGCAAAGAACACCAGAATCACCAAGGCAGACAAGACCCGTAAAATGCGTTTGCGGTCGGAAAAACGGCTGGTGAAATAATCTGGCAGGGTCAGGGCGTTATTCTGGTATTCGGTATGCGCCCGTAGACGACCTGCCACCAGTAACCAGTTTAGCCACGCTCCGATAATCAGGCCGATGGCAATCCAGGCTTCTGACAGGCCAGACAGGTAAATTGCGCCCGGAAGACCCATCAGCAGCCAGCCACTCATATCTGATGCACCTGCGGAAAGAGCTGTGACGACACTGCCCAGACTACGTCCACCTAAAATATATTCATCAAAATTGGAGGTTGCACGGTAAGCATATAAACCGATGGCAATCATGGCGATAATATAAAACATGAAGGTAATCAGGGTCGGATTTAAATAAGTCATAGGCAGGGCATCCTGTAAATATGGAAACCATCGTTCCAGATGATTTTTTGTACGGAGATCACAAGGCAGTGATTCAAGCACGGTTTAAAAATTACACTCTGTAACATTTACACAGCTTTTATGTATGTTTATTGTAAATACCAATTTAACTAGATGGAACTTAAGGAAAGTTAAGCCACTTAACACAGAGAGATAAAGTATTGGATTGAGGCAAAAGAAGCTAATTTAGAATAAGCAATTAAAATATTTAAATTTTAGCTTTTTATTTACATGATCTTACAAAACTCACAGCTTTACTGTATTGGTAATAAATATTAGCAAATTTAGGTTAAAGTCCTCCTATTCGCTCTGTATTTGTTTGCTCATATTGAGACCACACCAAATACGGTGCATCGCCAAGGTATTTTTTAGTGGACAATATGCTGCAAATCGAACCGACCCGCATTGAACGTGACTTATTGGGGGAAAAACAGATCCCATTACACAGCTATTATGGGATTCACACTTTACGTGCCATCGAAAATTTCCAGATTTCAGGATTGGCGATAGGGCAACAATCACATTTTATTCGTGCATTGGCTCAGGTCAAAAAAGCTTCGGCACAGACCAACCTGCATTTTCAAAAAATATCCGAGCAGACGAGTACTGCTATTCAAAGAGCCTGTAATGAATTGATTCAGCATCCTGAAAACTGGCAAGCGGCCTTTCCACTTGATCCTTATCAGGGCGGTGCTGGTACGTCAATTAATATGAATGCCAATGAAGTCATTGCTAATATCGCCTTAGAGATCTTGGGGCATCATAAAGGTGAGTATCACATCCTGCATCCGAATGATCATGTGAATACTTCGCAATCGACCAATGATGTCTATCCAACCGCTTTACGTTTGGCAACTTATAGCAGCCTGAATGAATTATTGGCAGTGCTGAAAGCACTGATTGACTGTTTATATACGAAGGCAGCCGAATTTCAGTATGTGATCAAGATGGGGCGTACCCAGTTGCAAGATGCCGTCCCGATGACCATGGAGCAGGAATTCCGGGCTTTTGCGACTTTATTAAAGGAAGATTTAAAACTGATTGAGCAGATGCGCCAGTTATTGCTGGAAGTCAATTTAGGTGCAACAGCGATCGGGACTGGGGTAAACACGCCGCCAGGTTATGCGACGCGAGTCGTCGAAACTTTGGCGCACCTGACGGGGCTGCCTTTAAAAGGTGCAGAAGATTATGTGGAGGCCACCAGTGATTGTGGTGTCTTTATTATCTTGTCGAGCAGTTTAAAACGCCTGGCAGTGAAACTGTCCAAAATCTGTAATGACTTGCGCTTGCTTAGCTCGGGACCACGTACAGGTCTGGCTGAAATTCGCTTACCGGAATTGCAAGCAGGCTCATCAATTATGCCGGCAAAAATCAATCCTGTGATTCCGGAAGTGGTCAATCAGATTGCCTTCCGGGTCATCGGTAATGATTTGACCATTACTATGGCAGCGGAAGCTGGGCAGTTACAACTGAATGTGATGGAACCTGTGATTGCCCTGACCATGAATGAGTCGATTCAATTGTTGACTCAAGGCATGCAAACCCTGAATCAGAAATGTATTGCTGGCATTCAGGCCAATGAAGAAATCTGTTTAAGTTCGGTCATGCGCAGTGTCGGGATTGTGACCTTACTTGAGCCGATTCTGGGGCATGCCAAATGTGATGAAATTGGTAAACAATGTATGCGTGAAAATAAAACCGTGCCGCAAGTGGTATTGGAACTCGGTTTATTAAGCGAAACACAATTAGAAGAAATCTTTGCATTTGAAAATCTGGTGTCTGAAATACCTGTAGCAGAGAGTCAGCTCGAACAGGTTTCTTGATAGCATAAATTGTCTTGAAACAGCTCAACTCAACTGATTGTTGTGATTTTGACAATTTGCCTCAAGTTCGATATGTGGATTTGAGGCATTTTCATCTAGACTAGGGTCTGAACTTTATTTGGCTGGGTAAATGGCGATGTTTGATAAAATCAGTGCATTATTTAAAACTAATAAACCGACTGCTGCACAGTTATATTTAGACGAGCAGAATATCCAGCATGTCGAAGGCACAGGTTATATCGTGGATGGCATTGACTTAAATCAGGAACTGGCCGCACGCTTAGAATATTTGTCCAATCGCCGTCTAAAACAGTTTGATGATTTAAAAGCTTTATACGACACCGCGATGCTGATCAATGAAAAGATTGATCTGGAAATTGCCCATCAGCGTTTTAATGTGACTTTGGGAAATACCGAAGAGAACCTGCTGCAATTTAAAATGATCCTCAAGAAGTTAAATGATTATTATCGTAACTTTCTGCGAGAGAAAAAATAAGTGTTAAAAGTGGCTTGAAATCGAAGCGTATGGATGTGGCAAGACTGCATAAAAATAACAAAATATCCTGAGATCATCGTGCTAGTATAAGCCTCAGGTTATTTAGACTTTAAAGCTATATCCATGTTCCAACAAGAAATTTCCCAACTCAATTTACCACAACTCAAAGCAGGCGAGAAACGCTGGTTAGGCAATCTGCAAGGTTCCTCGACGGCATTGTTGCTCAAAGAAATCGTGCAGCAGCAATCGCGTTTATTTATTGTGATTGCACGCAATAACCAGCATTTGGGTCAACTGGAAAGTGAACTGGAATTTTATGGGATTAAACCCACGATTTTTCCAGATTGGGAAATTTTGCCTTATGACCGCCTGTCTCCGCACCAGGATATTGTCTCGGAACGTCTGGCGATTTTATCCAATATGCCAAAAACTGGCGTGCTGTTACTTTCTGCCTCAACCTTGGCACAGCGTATCGCACCGACTTCATGGATTTTGGGTGAACATTTTGATATTCACGTCGGACAGAAATTCGATCTGGAACAACAGAAGAAAAAGCTGATTCAGGCCGGTTATCATCTGGTCGATACGGTTTATGATCCGGGTGAGTTTGCGGTACGCGGCAGTATCATGGATATTTATGCCTCGGGGCAGGAAGCACCGATTCGGATTGACCTGTTTGATGATGAAATTGAAAGCCTGAAATTTTTCGATTCCGAAACTCAGCGCACCACACAAAGTTTGCAACAGTTTACCGTATTGCCGGCACAGGAATTTCCACTCAAGGAAGGCCGTGCCACCTTCCGTGACCGTTATGCCGAATTTTTCTCAACTGCCAATCCAAAGAAAAACCCGATCTATCTGGATGTGATGGAGGGCATTGTTTCACCGGGAATCGAGTTTTATTTACCGCTGTTTTTCAGTGCTGAGGCCATGCAAGACCAAAGCTCACTTATTTCGTACTTACCAAAGAATGGCATTGTCATTACAGATCGGGCTTTAGACGAGAGTTTGACCCAATTCTGGCAAGATGTGGTGCGCCGTTATGAAGATCGCCGTCACAATGTTGATCAGCCGATCCTACCCCCAGACAGCCTGTTCTTTCAGACCAATCAGGTTCTGGAGCAGCTGAATCAATTTGCACGTATTATTGCCGCCCAAACGCCTTTTGACCAAAAAGCCGGCGTATTGAACCTCGATACCCAGTTGCCACCACGTCTGCCTGTCGATCCAAAACGTGAAAAACCATTTATTGAAGTCAAAAAATATATCGATCAGGCCAATCATCCGGTTCTGCTGGTGGCAGAGAGTGCCGGACGCCGTGAAAGCTTAAAAGATGCGTTACGACCAAGTCTGGGTGATATTCCGACGGTTGATAACTTTGAGAGCTTTATCACCTCCCTGTATGCGATTGCGATTACCAATGCGCCATTAGAGCGTGGTCTGGTGCTGACCGATCGTGTCAGCATCATTTCTGAAAACCAGCTCTATGAACATCGCGTGGTACAACGCCGCCGTAAACGTCAGCAGGAAGTTTCAGAAGAATTTCTGATTCGCAGTCTGACTGAACTGACCATGGGCGCGCCTGTGGTGCATATTGATTATGGAGTTGGGCGTTATGCCGGTCTGGTCACCTTAAGTATTGATGATCAGGATCATGAATTCTTGCAGCTGGATTATGCCGATGCGGCCAAAGTCTATGTGCCGGTGACCAATCTGCATTTAATCAGCCGATATAGCGGTGGTGATCCGGATCTGGCACCATTGCATAAGCTCGGGACAGATGCATGGAATAAAGCCAAACATAAAGCGCTGGAACAGATTCATGATGTTGCGGCCGAGTTGCTGCATATTCAGGCACGCCGTGTCTCTAAACCCGGCATCAGTTTTGAAATTGATCAAAGTCTGTATATGCAGTTTGCCAGTGGCTTTGCCTATGAAGAAACACTGGATCAGGCCAATGCGATTGAAGCCACGCTGCATGACATGCAACAAGCCAAACCGATGGATCGACTGGTCTGTGGTGATGTCGGCTTTGGTAAAACGGAAGTGGCGATGCGTGCTGCATTTGTTGCGGTACAGAATAACCGGCAGGTGGCGATTCTGGTGCCAACCACCTTGCTGGCACAACAGCATTATGATTCATTCAAAGACCGCTTTGCCGATTGGCCAGTTCGGATTGAAGTGCTGTCACGTTTCGGTTCTTCCAAAGCACATACCAAGACCATTGACGACCTGATTGAAGGGAAAGTGGATATCGTGATTGGTACGCATAAAATTTTGCAGGAAAATGTCCAGTTTAAAAATCTTGGCCTGATGATTGTCGATGAAGAACATCGCTTCGGAGTACGTGACAAGGAGCGGATCAAGGCGATGCGTGCCGATGTCGATATGTTGACCCTGACAGCCACTCCAATTCCGCGTACACTAAATATGGCCTTTAGTGGCATGCGTGATCTATCGATTATTGCCACACCGCCGGCACGCCGTCTTGCGGTGAAAACCTTTGTGCAAGAACATACCGATGACACCATTAAAGAAGCGATTCTGCGTGAACTGTTGCGTGGTGGTCAGGTCTATTTCCTGCACAATGAAGTCGATACGATTGACCGTGCCGCAGCGCATATTCGTACATTGGTGCCGGAAGCCCGGGTGATTGTGGCACATGGTCAGATGCGTGAACGTGAACTGGAGCAGGTGATGCAGCAGTTCTATCACAAGGAATACAATGTTCTGGTCTGTTCGACCATTATTGAAACCGGGATTGATGTCCCAAATGCCAATACCATTTTGATTGAACGTGCTGACAAACTGGGCCTGGCACAATTACATCAGCTCCGTGGCCGAGTCGGGCGCTCGCATCATCAGGCCTATGCCTATTTAATGGTGCCGTCTTTAAAAGCCTTAAAAGGCGATGCCGAAAAACGTCTGGATGCGATCCAGCGTGCTTCGACCTTGGGGGCCGGATTTATGCTGGCCACCGAAGATCTGGAAATTCGCGGGGCAGGTGAATTACTCGGCGAACAGCAGAGCGGTTCAATGCAGGCGATTGGTTATAGCCTGTATATGGAAATGCTGGAAAAAGCCACCAAAGCCATTCAAAAAGGTAAAACCCCAAACTTCGATGCACCCTTGTCATTGACCGCAGAAATTACCCTGCATATGCCAGCGCTCATTCCGGATGATTATCTCGGAGATGTGCATCAGCGTCTGTTGTTCTATAAGCGTATCAGTAATACTGATACTCAGGAGAAGCTGGACAATATCCGGATGGAATTGATCGACCGTTTTGGCATACCGCCACAACCGGTCAAACAGCTCTTTGCCGTACATCAGATTCGTCTCAAAGCCGAGCAGCTTGGCATCACCAAAATTGATATTAGTGCTCAAGGTGGGCATGTGGAATTCGCGCCAGATACCCCGGTTCAGGCCATGACCATTATCCAGATGATGCAGAAACATCCAACCTATTTCCGGATGAATGGCGGGCAACGTCTTAAGGTCATGGTCATGCTGGAAGATTACCAAAAGCGGATTCAGTTTATTCAGGATTTGCTGGACAGTCTATTGAAAGAAGTGGGCTAATTTGATTTAGACTAAATCAGTTTAAAACTTCATGATACATTTCATTTTCATTGAAATTTTCAGGAATGATAAACCAGATTTTTTAATGAAATGTTCGAACAAATTCTCGTGATGCGCCTTGCAACAAATCATGAGAATTTGTCTTTAAACACATTGCTTTCAATATTCAGCTTCGGTTGGATATGTTAGTATTAGCCATCATTCTAATTTTGCATCATTTATAAAGATATGTTTAGTTTGCATCCACAACTTGCTCAAGATACTTTTTTTGTAGGCGACTTTCCTTTGTCAACATGTCGTTTGATGAATGATATGCAATTTCCCTGGCTGATCCTGATTCCACGTGTGCCGGGTGTCTCTGAATTATATGAATTGAGCCAAGCTGACCAAGAGCAGTTTTTACGTGAATCAAGCTGGTTATCAAGCCAGCTGGCACGTGTTTTCCGTGCGGATAAAATGAATGTCGCGGCATTGGGCAATATGGTTCCGCAATTGCATTTTCATCATGTGGTTCGTTATCAGAACGATGTAGCATGGCCGAAGCCTGTTTGGGGTACACCAGCTGTTCCTTATAGCAGTGAAGTATTGGCACATATGCGTCAAACACTCATGCTGGCGCTACGTGGTCAAGGTGATATGCCATTTGACTGGCGTATGGACTGATTAGCCCCAAGTATTCCGAGATCTATGAACGATTGCGGATTTCAGGGAGTGACTGAATGCAATTAGACGACTGGATTCAAAAAGAACCACAACAGTTTGAATATTTTCATCGCTTGATGGGCTATATCATGCTGTCTCTGGTTCTGGTCGTCTTTCATTACACTGAACCGGATACCCAGTATCAGCTCTTTGTTCCTGTATTTTTATTCCTGATTTTATTGATTAGCTCGAAACTGTCGCGCTGGTTGATCTATCGCCATGATTATCGTATTCGGCGCAATGTTCTTTTTCTGATTGATGTTATTGTCATTGTAGTGGTTTTAGCCGCAGTACAGCTGGATCTGGTATTGTCCTTGCTGGGTTTGGTGGCAATACTCTATACCGCAATCAGTAATAAAATTTCATTGATGATGGCTTCTCTGGCCAGTCTGGTCGGGATCACCGTTTTTTATCTGGCCAATATTCTGGTCTTTGGTTTTGGGACTTATTTTGAACCGACCAGCAGTGAACTGACGGTTTTAGGCTTCATCTGCCTGATTACCTATTTTGGTGTCGGAAGTTTTTATCAAAGTGGTCGTGTGCAATATATGACCCAGAAGAAAAATCATTATTTTGAACAGATGAACCGTTATATGGAATTTGCCAATCAGCTGAGTCGTTATGCGCCTGTGCAGTTGTGGCAATCCATCATGAAAGGTGAATCTGAAGCGAAAATTGAATATAAGCGTAAAAAGTTAACAATTTTCTTCTCGGATATTCAAGGCTTTACAGAACTGTCTGAAACGCTTATTCCAGATGATTTAGCATTCTTGCTCAATGATTATTTGCGGCATATGACCGAAATCGCCAAAAATTATGAAGCGACTGTTGATAAATTCATGGGGGATGCCATCCTGATTTTCTTTGGTGATCCAAACTCTGAAGGCGTAGAGCAGGATGCCAAGAACTGTATGGAAATGGCGATTGCCATGCGTCAGCAAATGAAACTGCTGCGTGAGCGCTGGATTAAAATGGGTTATCCGCCACTGCATATCCGTATGGGTATTTCGACCGGTTATTGCCACGTCGGGAATTATGGTGCGACGCATCGGATGGCCTATACCATTGTAGGACGAGATGCCAACTTGGCAGCGCGCTTACAGAGTGCAGCTGAAGTGGATGAAATCCTGATTTCAGAAGATACTCATAATCTGATCAAAAATGATTATTTATGTGCGCCGAAGAAACCAATTTTCTTGAAAGGCATTAAAGCACCGGTAAGAACCTGGCAGCTAATGGAAAAATATGCATCGCAGAAAGTTGAGTATCAACGTTGGTTCGACTATGAATATAAAGGCTTTCATTTACTGCTCAATCTAGACGAAGTACAAAACTTTGAATATCCAGAATTGATTCATGTACTGGAAAAAATGATTAAACGCATTGAAACTCAGCAGAAATTGACCAACTCTCAGGGCATCGTCAAGCTTAAACTTGAAGATGAAGTGATTGAGCATCTCCAGCCACAAGACGAATTTGAATCACTCAAAGACTCCAAAATAATTTAATCATTCTCATAAATATAAAAAACCACGTCTAAGCGTGGTTTTTTATATGATCTTTCAAGAAAAATCTTAATGATTTTCCGAAGCATGATTGATGGTGTATTTTGGAATTTCAATTTCCAGATCTTCATCGACCAGTGTGACCTGACAAGAAAGACGCGAATCAGGTTCCAGACCCCAAGCGCGATCCAGTAAATCTGCTTCTACATCATCCATTTCTTCGAGGCTGTCGAAGCCTTGACGTACCACAACGTGGCACGTCGTACATGCAGCTGACATATCGCAGGCATGTTCGATTTTAATGCCATTTTTGAGCAGGCTTTCGCACAGGTTGGCATTGTGTTCGACTTCAAACTCAGCACCTTCGGGGCAAATCTGCGCATGTGGAAGAACTTTAATACGTGGCATAGTCGTTACCTTAAATTAGTTTGAGTTTGACCAGTCGTCGAGTTTAGTGCCCTTAAGAGCGGCATCAATATGTTGATTCATACGTGCTGCTGCAAAAGCATCACTATGTATTTTAAGCTGTTCAACTGCAGATTCAATCGCTTTGATGTCTGAACCTTGAAGCTCGGTTTCAAGTTGTGCCTGTGCAGTTTGCAGTGCTGCCAGTTGCTCTTCAGTCAACAGAGCGGCATCTACTTTTAGTGCCTGAACCAGTGCTTCCAGCTCACGCTGGGCTTCAACTTTGGTTTCATTCAAATGACGCAGATTTTTATCTTCCTCGGCAAATTTATAACCGTCAAGCAACAGGCGCTCGGTATCTTCACCAGATAAGCCATAAGATGGCTTAATATCAATTTGCGCATGCACGCCAGATGTTGTTTCTTTGGCAGATACCATCAACAAACCATCAGCATCGACCTGGAAAGTTACTTCGATACGTGCCTGACCGGCTGTCATTGGTGGAATGCCATGCAAGACAAAACGACCCAGACTACGACAATGTTCAACCAGATCACGTTCACCTTGAACCACATGGATCAACATGGCAGTCTGGCCATCTTGATAGGTGGTGAATTCCTGACGACGTGCTACAGGAATCGCAGTATTACGTGAAATTAAACGTTCCACCAGTCCGCCCATGGTTTCTAAACCTAAAGACAGTGGGGTAACATCCAGTAATAAGGAACCATCAGTCGAGTTGCCAATCAGTTGGTTTGCTGTAATCGATGCGCCAATGGCAACCACTTCATCCGGGTTAATCGTGCACAGCGGTTCTTGGCTAAATACGTCACCAACTGCTTTTTGTACGGCATAAGAACGGGTTGAGCCACCCACTAGAACCACATTTTGAATGTCATCCAGTTCAAGCTTGGCATCACGCATCACACGTTTACATACGCTGATGGTTTTGTCCAAAGCAACTTTAATGATTTCTTCAAAGGTTGGACGGTCAAGGTTTAAAACTTGATCGAGTAATTGAATCTGAACAGTTTCAGCATCTGAAAGTGCTTCTTTGGCCTTACGCGCTGCCACAATAAAATGTGCATATTCAGCATCATCTAAGGTTTCGATGTTTAGCTGTTTCTTGGCCCATTTCAGAATTAAACGGTCCAGATCATCACCACCGAGGGCAGTGTGGCCGCCAGTCGCCAGCACTTCAAACACGCCTTGAGAGAAGCGCAGAATCGAAACGTCGAAAGTACCGCCACCCAAGTCATAAATCACATAGTTGCGATCTGTACTCAAGTTGCTTTCCTGATCGAGGCCATAAGCCACAGCAGCAGCGGTTGGCTCATTCAATAAACGTAAAACATTCAAACCGGCAAGCTGGGCAGCATCTCGGGTTGCCTGACGCTGTGCTTCATCAAAATACGCTGGAACGGTAATCACTGCACCATTCACCGGATTTTGCAGACTTGCTTCAGCACGATCTTTGAGCTGCTTTAAAATTTCTGCAGAAATTTCAACCGGAGTTTTACGACCTTGTGCGGTTTCAAAAGCCGGCATTTCATTCGCTTCGCCCACCAAGGCATAAGGATGCTGGAATTTGATATCCGCTTGAGAGCGCCCCATGAAACGCTTGACTGAAACGATGGTATTTTTAGGATCGCTGGTAATAAAAGGCGCGGCTTCATTACCATATTGAGTCTGCTGTTCTGCATAATGCACGATAGAAGGAAGTAGCACACGACCTTGTTCGTCATTCAGCACTTTGGCTTTACCTGAAAGAACCGTGGCAACCAAAGAGTGGGTGGTGCCTAAATCGATACCAATCG
The DNA here is from genome assembly GCF_013416975.1 of Acinetobacter sp. YH18001. Taxonomy (NCBI): domain Bacteria; kingdom Pseudomonadati; phylum Pseudomonadota; class Gammaproteobacteria; order Moraxellales; family Moraxellaceae; genus Acinetobacter; species Acinetobacter sp. YH18001. Next base: position 17,874 of record NZ_VPEU01000019.1, read on the forward strand.
CAATGCGGTGTTCATGTGGTGCACTTGATTGACCTGGTTCTGCAATTTGCAAGAGAGCCATAGTGTTACATCCTTTGCACGTTAAATATTAAAAATTAGAAATCATCATCAAGGTCAAAGCTGTCATCGTCCAGGAAGCGGTCTTCCGCCTTGTCGATATCTGCCATGACTTTAACAAAGAAGCGTAGTTTACGCACTGTATCGCGTGCTTCAGCCCAGTCTTCATCGGTATAGTCAATTTTAAACTCACGAACCAGCCCGTCAATCCATTGCTGTACTTCAACTTTCAGTGAAGTTAAATCTTCAGCAGAGGTGGCATCGTCGAGTTGTTCACGAATTTCCAGAGCGTCCTGCAAGAATTCAAAATCACTGATCGATTGATCTAAGTGATAATCCTGTTTCTTGAGGGACAATAAATACGCTGCACGGCTATCGACCGCTGACAAAACTTTAAAAGCCTGATTGATATCACTTGATTTAATCAGGGCCTGATCTTTGTCTTCAGCTTTATCGGGATGATATTGTTGCTGTAACTTTAAAAATTCAGTTTTTAAAGTTGTCAAATCAATATCGAGTGCTACTGGAAGATTGAACAGCTCAAAATGATTCATGGGAGATGGGGTCCGCGATTAATGTGCAAAAATAACTGTATAAATGCAATTAAAACAGTGTGAAACACACTGTTTTAATGTCAAAAGAGAATAACTGCCGGGTTTATACAGTGAAGGATTCACCACAACCGCATTCGCCTTTTTTGTTGGGGTTGTTAAATTCAAAGCCTTCGTTCAAGCCGTTTTTAACATAGTCCATCTCCATACCTTCAAGATAAACCAGACTTTTCGGATCAATGAATACTTTAACCCCAAACTGCTCAAATGCTTGGTCATGTGTATCGACTTCGTCAACGAACTCGAGTACATAAGCCAGACCAGAACAGCCTGAAGTTTTCACACCAACGCGAATGCCTTCACCCTTACCGCGATTTTTTAAATAATTGCTGATATGAGTTGCAGCATTTTCAGTTAAATGGATCATGAAAACTCCGTTAAAATTTAAAAACGTGGAACAATTAAGCTTTAACTTTCTTGTTACGGTAGTCTTCTACAGCTGCTTTGATTGCATCTTCTGCAAGAACAGAGCAGTGTACTTTTACTGGTGGAAGTGCCAGTTCAGTTGCAATATCGATATTCTTGATTGCTTGAGCTTGATCCAAAGTTTTACCTTTGAGCCATTCAGTCACCAAAGAACTTGATGCGATTGCTGAACCACAACCATAGGTTTTAAAACGTGCTTCTTCAATCACGCCTGCATCGTTGACTTGAATCTGTAAACGCATCACGTCACCACATGCGGGTGCACCAACCATACCGGTACCAACGTTTTCAGCATTTTTATCTAAAACGCCAACATTACGAGGGTTTTCGTAATGATCAATTACTTTTTCGCTATAAGCCATGTTGCTTCTCCAAACCTCGGGGTCAGCCTTAGTATTATTAAATATGGGGGTTAAAAAACTTTTCTCAATGAGATAGTAACCGATTGGTCACTATCTCAGAATGAAGATTAGTGCTCAGCCCATTCAACTTTAGAAAGGTCGATACCTTCTTTAAACATATCCCAAAGCGGAGAAAGTTCACGTAACTTCTCAACAGCAGCTTTAGTGATACTCAATACATGATCGATATCTTCTTCAGTGGTGTATTTACCAAAGCTGAAGCGGATCGAACTGTGTGCAAGCTCGTCTGAAAGACCCAATGCACGAAGTACATAAGAGGGTTCAAGTGTTGCAGAGGTACATGCTGAACCTGAAGATACCGCAGCATCTTTCAAGGCCATCATCAGTGATTCACCTTCAACAAAGTTGAAGCTGATATTCAAGTAGTTCGCTACGTTTTGTGTAGGATGACCATTCAAGAACACCTGTTCAAGGTCTTGTACGCCATTCCAAAGCTTGTCGCGAAGTACACGTAAGCGGGTTTGTTCAGCTTCCAGATTCTTGCCTGCAAGTTCGAATGCTTCACCCATCCCCACGATTTGATGCGTTGCCAGCGTACCTGAACGCATACCACGTTCATGACCGCCACCATGCATTTCAGCTTTTAGGCGTACACGTGGGCTACGACGTACAAACAGGGCACCAATACCTTTAGGGCCGTAGATCTTGTGCGCAGAGAAGCTCATCAGGTCTACTTTTAAAGTTGAAAGATCAATTTCAACTTTACCTGCCGCTTGTGCTGCATCGACATGGAAGAAAATTTTGTTGGCACGAGTGATTTCACCAATCGCTGCAACATCAGTAACCGTACCGATTTCGTTGTTCACCATCATCAGTGAAACCAGAATCGTATCTGGACGAATTTCTGCTTGAACCATTTCCGGAGTAATTAAACCGGTTTGCGGCTGTGGTTCAATATAGGTAATCTCAAAACCTTCAGACTCTAACTCACGGCACGTATCTAAAATTGCCTTGTGTTCGATTTTAGAGGTAATGATATGTTTACCTTTCGATGCATAGAAATGAGCCACACCTTTAAGCGCAAGGTTGTCTGATTCGGTTGCACCTGAAGTCCATACGATTTCACGTGGATCAGCTTTAATTAAATTAGCGACCTGTTCACGTGCATATTCAACTTTTTCTTCTGCTTGCCAGCCATAAGCATGTGAACGAGATGCAGCATTACCGAAGGTACCTTCGAATGTTAAACATTCCATCATACGTTCAGCAACCTGAGGATCTACCGGAGTCGTAGCTGCATAATCAAGATAAATCGGACGTTTCATGTCAAATACCTGTAACCGATAAAAGGGCTGAATCAAAGGGTGCTGAATTTTGGCGTAATGACACTGTTTGTACATTGTCACGTGCAACCAGATCAGCAAGCGAGATTTTTGCTAAATAATCGGCAATGTGGTGGGAGAGTTCCTGCCATAAATCATGAGTCAAGCACATCGCACCATTCTGGCAGTTGCCTTTATGGTCACAGCGAGTCGCATCAACTGTTTCGTTTACAGCTTCGATAATTGCTAACACAGTAATTTCATCTGCATTACGTGCTAAATGGTATCCACCATTTGCTCCACGAACACTTGAAACTAAGCCATGGCGCTTGAGTTTCGCAAATAACTGCTCAAGATACGCAACAGAAATAGTTTGACGTGCCGCAATTTCGGCGAGCGTAATCGTTTTTTCAGAAGGCTGCAAAGCTAGATCAAGTAGAGCAGTCACAGCGTAGCGACCGCGAGTGGTTAGGCGCATGATTCGATACACATGGTTAGACTAGATGTGTCGATTTTAAGAATCCCGACTAAATTAGTCAAGTTATTTTTAGTAGACCTTAGTGGGATTTAATTTTTTCATAATGAAAGATTTAGATACTGAGCCAATTATACACTAATAACGTAATCAAAAGTATGCTACTCAGGCCAAAAACAATATTAATGCGCTTTTGACGGCGTTCGATCCGTTTCAGGCGGTTTTTATACTGTTTGACTTCTACTTGCAAGGTATTGATCTTGGAACGCTGCTCTTCAATTTTCTTTAAGAGTGGTGCTATACGCTTTTTGGACGCAATAATTTCCGTTTCATCAGTGGGTGTTTCAGACAGCCAGTGTTTCCAGTCGGCTAATACTTTTGGCAAGCTGAATACTGTTAATAAATCACGAAATTCGTCTTTCAAAACCTGATGACCATCAATGCGCATACTACGAATGCTACGACGATTGCCAAAAATAAAAATTTTGATCAGATCGGGAAGTGTAGTACGCACATCCAGATCTACAATGCGACCCGGTGCTTTATGGTCAAATAAAAGACCATTTGTGGTAAATTGCACATAAAAGTCGAAATATGGAATATAGCTATTGATTTTAATCGAGATATTTTCATCTACAAACTTCTTGGCTTGTAATGCAACGACACGATCATGCTTGAGAATGAAGGTAAATATTGTTTCTAAAACAATTAACATCATCGTAAGCAACAAATGCGGTTGATTTTGACTTTGTTGCGATTCGCTCATATACAACCAATCCTTACCTGAAATATAAAGTGAAAAAGCTTCCTGCCTGTGAAGAGATTTCAGGGTTAAATCAAATTAGACTTGAAATAAATTGCTTTGTAGAACAGTTTAGCAAATCTATCAAGTACTAAATTTGCTATTATGCAGTGATTTTGTAGAATAATTTATAATAATTGCGCAGAAAACAAACAGGAGCCGTGCACATGGACGAGTCAAAAACAGCACAAGACTCAGCTGAAGCTTTAAACCAGAAAACAATGAAAGCCAAGTCCAAATCTGCCTCGGAGCGCAAATCGGCTCTTGATTTTCGTAAATACACCAAACAGATCTGGCTGGCTGGACTGGGAGCATTTTCACGTGCCGAAGAAGAAGGCAATAAACTGTTTGACTCACTGGTCAAGGTTGGAGAAGAACTGGAGTCTAAAACTGCAGATATTGCAGATCAAACTGTAGAAAAGGTCTCGGAAAAGGCCAAAGAGTCGGTTACAGACACCAAAGATAAAGTGGAAAAATTGATCGACAACTCTGTTCATCACTCATTGAATCGTATAGGATTAGTCACACTTAAGGATGTACAGCATTTGGAACGTTTAATCCTTCAGTTGCATGCCAAGGTTGATCAGTTGACTGTGGAACAAGAAAAAATGCAGGGAGAATTGTCGAAAAAAACACAAATAAAATGACTTTATTTATTATTCAATGTTTTTTTCGCATTTTTTTTGAAAAAAAAGAGGTTCTTAAGTATTGCGTTTATACCTAAAGCATTGCTATAAAGGCGTTATGGCATGTTAAACAAATTCTTGAACCTTAAATAAACGATATTAAGAGGACGTAATCTTCATGAATAAATCAGAATTAATTGATGCAATTGCAGAGAAAGGGGGATTATCTAAGGCTGACGCAGGTAAAGCTTTAGATGCTACAATTGCTTCTGTTACTGAAGCTTTAAAAGCGGGTGATACAGTTACTTTGGTTGGTTTTGGTACTTTCGGTGTAAAAGAACGTGCTGCACGTACTGGCCGTAACCCACAGACTGGCGCTACTCTTGAGATCAAAGCAAGCAAAGTGCCTAGCTTCAAAGCGGGTAAAGGCTTAAAAGACGCTGTAGCTTAAGCTTACCCAGCGATGAAACGCGCCTTCTTTGGCGCGTTTTTTATTGATAAAATAAATTGTGATGATTAACACATTCATTCAATGGGTATTTTCGGTTAAAATCCTTTGCAAATAAAATATTGGAATACTTATGGAAGCTTTTCGTAAAGTTATTAAGGGTTGGTTGGGTAAAGTTTTACTCGTTCTGTTTTTGACCCCGTTAGCGCTTGTAGGTATTGAAGGATATTTTAGCGGCGGGAGCTCTGATGCGGCAAAATCCGTGAACGGAACTGAAATATCTCAAAAAGAATTAGAGTCACTGACGAAATCATTTAAAGAACAATATCTCAGTTATGCCAATGGCGATGAAACCTTGCTGAATCAAAGCTTCATTGACCAGAAAGCCATGGATACTTTGGTTTCACGTACTTTATTGCTACAACAGGCAGAAGAATTAGGCATCAGCCTGAGTGACCAGCAAATTGTACAGATGATTGCCCAGCAGCCGACTTTCCAGCAAGATGGTAAGTTCTCTGATGCTTTATATGAGAACTATCTTAAATCAATTGGCATGACCAATCGTGCTTTAGTCGAAAGTTTGCGTAAAGATCATGCGCTGAAAATGCTGTCTTCGACATTCCTGGACTATCCACTGGTGAGTCCGGTCGAAATGCAGCAAATTGCCGATTTACAGACTGAACAGCGTCATATTCATATTTCCAGTATTAATCTGGACAGTTATAAACAAGATGTCAAAGTCAGCGATGCTGAAGTCGCTGCCTATTATGAACAGCACAAGGGATCGTTTACACAGCCGACCAGTGTCGATGTCGACTATGTGGTGTTGAAGCCAAGTGATATTCAAGCACAGGGTTTGGCAGTGACAGATGCTGAACTTCAGGAAGCGTATACAGCCTTTGTTGCGACACAAAAACAGGCAGTTAAACCAGAGGTGAAGCATATTTTGATTACGGCGGACAGTCGTAGTGATGCTGAAGCACAAAAACTGGCTGCAGAAGTGGCAGCGAAAATTAAAGCCGGTAACACTTTTGCACAGGCTGCAGCACAATATTCTGAAGATCCTGAATCCAAGTCTAAAGGCGGAGCAATTGCAGTTTATGAAACTGGCGTATTTGGTAGCACATTTGATCAGACTGTTAGCTCTTTAAAATCAGGTCAGGTCTCTGCTCCTGTGAAAACAGATTATGGTTATCATATTATTTCTGTGCAATCGCCTGATGTGGCTGTGCCATCTTTTGAGTCACAAAAAGCACGTTTATCTGAAGAGGTTTTGACTGCTAAAAAATCCAATGCATTCTCCGATACGGTGAATAGCTTGAATGATATGGTGGTGGGAAGTGATTCTCTGGAGGTTGTTACACAAGAAGTGAAAGGCGTGCAGGTTCAGAAAGCCCAAGGAGTAAAACTTTCAACCCGTGACCCAGTGTTGAGCGATGCCAACCTTAAAGTCAAACTGTTTAATGATGATGTCAAAAATGGTGATCGTAATGCTTCATCAAGCATTCAGTTGGCCAATGGTGATGTGGCCTGGATCAAGGTGCGTGACTATCATGCAGCTGGTGAACAAACACTGGCAGAAGCGAAACCGCGTGTTCAGGCTCAATTGATTGAAGACAAAGCCGCTGCTTTGGCAAAAGCAAAAATTCAGAAAGCTCTGGATGAGTTCAAAACCAAACCTGCTGCATCAGTCGCCAAAGGTGCTTTGATTTTTGAAGATGCTGGCGTGTATACCCGTGCTGAAGGTTTGCTAAAACGTGATGTACAACGTGCCGCTTTTAGTCTTCCGACACCAAAAGCAGGCCATTGGTCAGTGACCACAGCGAAAATGCCAAATGAGCTGGTCGTGGTTGCGGTATCAGAAGTAAAGAAAAACCCGGTGGATGTATTGAGTGCAGAGCAACGTAGTGAGTTGGTGAAGTTGTATCAGCAACTTCGTGGTCAGCAAGAATTTGATGACTATACGCGCTACCTGAAATCTCAGGCAAAAATCAAATAAGACGATCTTGAATAAAAAAACCAGCCTGCGGGCTGGTTTTTTATGCTCTAGCCAAATGAGGGTTTAAGCACGAATAATCAGTTCATAACCGGTATATTTACGCATATTGATTACACCGGTATCCAGAATTAAATACTGACCTTTAATACCCTGTAATTTGCCACGAATCACCGGAGTTTTATCCAGATTATGTGATTTAATCTTTTCTGGATATTGCTCGACCGGATAAATAAACTCGCGTGCCAATTCCTGCTCAAGCACTTCAATATTTTCATTAAACTCAAGATTCTGATTAAATTCTTCACGAATGCTTTGAATTTTAGGTGCAAATTCTTCTAACAGCTGTTCACGGACTTCAATCAGATTCAGTGGTTCTGCTTCACCTTTGAGCAGCTTGCGCCAGTCTGTTTTGTCTGCGACCTGCGTACCAAACATGACTTCCAATTTGCCAGAGAGGCGACGTGAGCCAACTTTCATAATCGGCAGGGCTTGGGTTGCGCCCTGATCCAGCCAGCGGGTCGGCATTTGGCTGGTACGGGTAATCCCGACCTTTAATGCACTGGAATTGGCTAGATAGACAATATGCGGTTGAAAGCAGACATTCTGGGCAAATTCATCTTCGCGGCAAGTGCCTAAATGATAATGACAGGTTTCTGGCTTCATGATGCACATATCACATGAAGCATTGGTCTTAAAACATTTAAAACAATGACCTTGCGAGAAAGATTTTGAGGTTTTATTGCCACAAGATACGCAATAAATCTTCCCCGTCCATTCAATCTCGATGTCTTGGCCTAAATTAAACGGAAGATCAATTTCTGCACGATCCAGAATTAATTTATACTCAACATTTGCCCGCTGTATCTGTTGATCAGTTACACTAAGGTCTTTGAGGCCGACATGCATTTTATGGCAAATGCCCTGAAGTTCCATAAAGATTACTCACTTAAATCATAAGGATGCAGTTATGGCTGAGCAGAATGTCATTACTTCAATGCTAGACGATTTCGCACAGGAACAGCCAATTCATACTGCTATTTGTATTGGGCAGGACTTAAGGCAAGTCCAGTTTCAGCCATCTATTCAATGGCACTATTTTAGCGTATCTGGCTTTTTAAATCTGCCTTTTCAGCAGCGTTATGACCTGGCTGTGGTAATGCTGGATACGATAGAAACCGAAAACTTGTCTGAACAGATCATGAGTCAAATCTTGGTGAAATTGCGTGATTTATTTGCTAAACGTCTGGTGGTGATCAGTCGGCTGCAAGATGAAAAACTATTGAGAGCTTTGGGATTTACCCAGCTGATTGACAAGACCACGCACGGGGCGGATTTTGCGCTGTGGCAGTTTAATATTTTAACCTATAAGCATGTGCCCGACTGGTTTAATTCCAAGTTCTGGGCCAATCCGGAAAACTGGGATAAATTTCGCTGGTAAGCCTATGCCTGCTTAATTGCAAATATTAACACAATCCTGCCTAGACAATATGAGGACAGACCGTATTCTGTAACTATGATGCATACAGGATATAGAGCATGACGAATCTGAGTAATATCGTGGAAATATTGGCTAAGCAGGCATTGGGTGGCGGGCAGTCTCAAAAGCAATCTTCACAGCAGGGTGGTCTGGCAGATATCCTGGGATCGGTACTAGGTCATTTGAATAAATCTCAGACTCAACAAGATCAGAGTCAACACAATCAGAATCAGCAGAATCAAGCCGGCCAGCAGACCCGACAAAATGGTTTGGGTGCAATTTTAGGTTCAGTTCTCAGTCAGTTAGGTGGGGCAAATCGTCAAAGTACTGCTCAACCCCGTTCAGGATTGGGAGGAGGTTCGACTGGCAAAACCTTATTGATTGCGGTGCTACCTCTGGTACTGGCCTGGATTCAAAAACAGGGTGGTTTACAGGGTGCATTGGATAAGCTTAAAGGACAGGGGTTGAATAGTCAGGTTGATGACTGGGTGTCGACTGGCCCGGGTGAAAATGCGAATGTCGATCCGCAGCAGGTACAAAATCTGTTTGATGATCAGGAAATTGAAGAAGTTGCACAGCAAACTCATGCGCCTAAACAGGATGTGTATAGTGCAATTTCACAAGTTTTGCCGCAGATTATTGACTCACTTACGCCACAGGGTGAACAGACCAGTAAGCAGGAAGCCAATAATGATATTCAAAATGTCTTGAATATGGTCTCAGGGCTTCTCAAAAAATAAATTCCATCATGTAAAAATCCCGATTTGAGTCGGGATTTTTAATGCTATGCAGACTTTAAAATCGCTAATCTAGGTTCAGGCTAAACAGCTGGTTAGACTCACAGATTTTTTTGGCAATATAATGAGATTTTCGGGTACGAATTAAAATAATTTGCGATTGAAAACCCAGTTCACCAAATTCCGGTTCTACCTGTACATAATGCAGTTGCCCATATTCATCTCGAACCCGCGCTTGAGCAGAAAATCCAGGGCGGGCATTGCCACTTGAAATCGTTGCCAGACGGCCGAGCAAATTGACATTATTCTTTTTATATTTGGGTGGAATGACCTGATCCAGGCAATGAATCATGAAAATCGTAAAAAAAGTGGCAATAATTAAAGCTGGAATAATCAGATAATAAGCGGGCAGAAACTCAAACTCCTGAGAATAGATCAGGAATTGTAAAACATAGCCAGCAAAGCTGAAATTCATCAGAAAGAAAAATACAATTAGGGTTTTGGAGAATTTGACATTCAACAGGTCTAATTGTTGAAAATTATAAGGTGAAATTTTTTGCAAAAATTTGCTGGATCTGAGTCCAAAATAGAAACCAATGGTTTTCACCACGCCGAATAAAATAATCGCCAATAAACTGAGATGAAAAGGCATCAGATTATAGTCTAGAAAAAATGCAGGCATGGTGAAGTCCGTTTTAGGTCTTATTCTGTGAGGTAAATTCCACCATCAGAATGCACGGTAATTTCTACTTTTTCAAGTGACTGACCTTGGCAAGGCCCGGAAATACATTCACCGCTTTCTACCAAAAATAGTGCACCATGCGTTGAACATTCAATAAATTCCTGATCACGATCCAAAAACTGGTTTTCCAGAAATTCCAGCTCGACTTGCAAATGCGGACACAGGTTTTGATAGGCATAAAAAGCTCCATCGCGCTGGGTAATAAAAATAATATCCCCATTGTCCAGTTCAAAAGAGCGTGCTTCACGCTCTGGAACATCTTCGGTCATACAAATTTTAAACATTAAGCACATTCCTTCTGAAAGTCTTGTAATAATGCCGCATAGTCTTCAATCGCTAAACGTGGGCCAAATTGCGAAACCACCTGACTGGAAATTAAAATCGCCAGTTCAGCCGCAGTTTTAAGACCTAGGTTGGCATTCAAGGCATACAGGAAAGCCCCGGCAAATGCATCACCGGCACCATTCGCATCTACTGCAGTAACTTTGCGGCCAGGAACTTTAAATGTATTGTCGTGATCCGAAATAAGTGCACCCTCGGCTGACAATGTAATGACAACGTGTTGACTGAGTGTTTTTAATTTAACTAGAGCCGCGTCAATATTATCGGTCTCTGTATACATCAGGGCTTCTTGCTGGTTACACAGCAACAGGTCGACACCTTCTGCAATCATTTCATCCAGACCGGCACGCGCATATTGCACCATGGCAGGATCCGATAAAGTTAAAGCAATTTTAACTCCGTTAGCGCGGGCAATTGCACGTGCCTGTTTGACGGCATGGCGTGCTGTTTCAGAAGTCGATAAATAACCTTCGATATATAGCCATTTCGCAGTATTTAGCGCACTAAAATCAATTTGTTGATCCGTGAGTTCAGCAGTAATACCTAGATAAGTATGCATGGTACGTTCAGAATCAGGACTCACCAGAACCATACAAGTTCCCGTTACACCTTCGCTGATCGACTGGATTGTGGTCTGAATGCCTGCATCATTTAAACCTTTCAGATAGATTTGCCCCAGTTCATCATTACCAACACGGCAACCATAAAATGCAGAACCGCCAAGTGCAGAAAATGCCACGGTAGTGTTGGCTGCTGAACCGCCTGAAGCCTGACCCTTATAAACTTGAGTCGCTTGAAGATTTTGATAAAGTCTGGCCTGAGTATCACCATCTGTCAGCTGCATGGTGCCTTTTTGCAAGTGATGTGCAGTTAAAAAGTCGTCAGACACTTTAAATTCTTGGTCAATCAGCGCATTACCAATTGCAAAAAGATCAACATTTGCCATGTTCAAATATCACATTAAAAATGAAAGTGCCAAGTTTACACGATTGCTTGGGATTGCTGTAGTTTGCTGAATCATTTTCAAATATTTTCCAAAAATGCTGTATTTTATTCAGTGACTATCTTTGGTCTAAGATTTGACTTATTTTTATGCACTACGTTGCTGTAGCATTGATTTAAGCATCAAATTTTATTTATAAGGATATATCGCGTTCGACATGATACTTTAAAGTCGTTCTGCGAAGATCATTCTTCACAATCATTTCAAATAGTGTGCGTATATGGATATTAAAATTGTAAAAGTTGAACAACTTCCTGACCAAGTCGAAACGCTAGCGACCCTTGCGCGTAAAGAAGGCTTAGATGTGTTGGATAAGTTAATTGAAGAATATCGCACCGGTAAAAACTGCTTTGCTCAAGCCAATGAACATTTACTGGTCGCGCATGATGGCAAAAAACTGATTGCCTGTGGTGGCCTAAACCAGCAATGGGGCGATAATGGCATTGAAGAGCGGATTGGTCGTGTGCGCCGTTTCTATGTCCATCCAAAATATCGGCTGCATGGGGTCGGTAAACAGCTTCTGGCTTATCTGGAACAGTTGGCAGCTCCGCATTATTCGGCCTTATGTCTGCAAACAGATACCCGACTGGCTGCCAGCTTCTATCAAAAACAGAATTATGTATTTGTGGAAAATAATCCAAGTTATAACTACTTCAAATATTTGATTTCGTGATCTTGCGGCTGTTGAGCCAGACTTAGCCAGTAAATTTGATGATTTAATTTTCAAATGATCAAGTTTACTTAATTCGATCAAAATCCTCGGTTTTCAACGTGAATAATTCAGATAACTAAAGCTATAATGTCCTTAGTTATTTTAATTAAAGCATTAGGAGATCGCATGACTGTAGATGTCACTGAAACCATTTCTCAAACTGTACATCCTGCGTTTCAGTTGTTACGTCAACAACATGTTGAAGCTTTAGACATTTTTGTGTCTGAATATAAACATAAAGTGACTGGTGCCACACATTATCACCTGGCGACCAATCACGATGAAAATGTCTTTCTGGTGGCGTTTCGTACCCAGCCGATGGATTCTAAAGGCGAAGCACATATTTTGGAACATACTGCATTATGCGGTTCAGAAAAGTTCCCGGTGCGCGATCCATTCTTCCTGATGATCCGCCGTTCATTGAACACCTTCATGAATGCCTTTACTGCGGCAGACTGGACGGCTTATCCATTTGCAACGCAAAACAGCAAAGATTTTCAAAACCTGCTTGAAGTGTATATGGACGCGGCATTTGCTGCGAACCTGAATCCACTGGATTTTGCTCAGGAAGGCATTCGCATTGAATTGGAAAATGGCGAGCCAGTCTATAAAGGCGTGGTCTTTAATGAAATGAAAGGGGCGATGAGTTCGCCTTCAGACCAGCTGTATCATACGCTGGCGCATCATTTATATCCGCATACCACTTATCATTATAATTCTGGCGGTGATCCTAAAGATATTCCTGACTTAACTTACCAAGAGTTAGTCGACTTCTATAAGTCACATTATCATCCAAGTAATGCAGTCTTCATGACTTTTGGTAATCAATCTGCATTTGAACTGCAAGAACAGTTTGAAAAACTGGCATTGTCCAAATTTGAGCAAGGTCAGACCTTATATCCAACGCCTGAAACCCGTTTGACTGCACCATTGACTGTGACAGACAGCTATGCGGTCGATGCTGAAGATTTGCAGGATAAAACCTATCATGTGCTGTCATGGTTATTGCCAGAAGCCAGCAATATTAAACTGCGTTTGGGTATGCGTTTAGTCGAAGGGATTCTGCTGGAAGATTCAGCATCACCACTGCGTCATTATCTGGAAACCTGTGATTATGCACAGTCTAGTGGTCCATTTATGGGCGTGGATGATTCTAATTTTGAAATGACTTTTTACTGTGCGGTGCAGGGTTCAAATCCTGAACATGCAGAAGAATTTAAAAATGGCGTGTTTAAAGTTTTAGAAGATGTCGCCTCTAAACCGGTCGATCAGAACATGGTCGATGCAATTTTGCATCAAATTGAACTGCATCAGCGTGAAATCAATGGGGATGGCACGCCTTATGGTCTGAGCCTGATTCTGAGCGGTTTGGGCAGTGCGATTCATCACCGTGATCCGGTCGAAGTCTGGGATGTGGATTCCGCGATTGCTGCGGTGAAAGAAGAACTGCAAGATCCAATGTGGTTATCCAACCTGATTCAAGAGCATCTGCTGGATAATCCGCATCGTGTACAATTGACGCTGGTTCCGGATGCGACCAAATCTGCCAAAGAAGCGGCCGATGAAAAAGCCCGTCTGGCTGAAATTGGCAAGAATCTGACCGAAGAGCAGAAAGCAGACATTATTGCCCAGACTGAAGCATTGAATGTGCGTCAGGATACACCGGATGACTTGAACTTATTGCCAAAAGTCGGTCTGGAAGATGTACCTGCGGAATTACAGATTGTTCAGGGCCAGTTACGCGAGATTATCTGTAATCAGGTCGATACGCCGTTGAATCTGTATCATGCCGGTACCAATGGTATTTATTATCAACAGGTTTTAGTGAATATTCCAGATGAAGTGGTGCAGTCGCCATACTTCAACCTGCTTTCGATCCTGATGGGCGAAGTCGGTGCGGGTGAATATGATTATCTGGAATTCCAGCAACTGCAAACTGCGGTAAGTGGCGGTCTGGGTATGGGCGCATCGTTGCGCTCTAAAGTCGATGACAAAAACAAGATCACGGCTTGGCTGACACTGACCACCAAATCGCTGGTGAATCATTTAGATGCCATTCGTCTGTTAAAGATCGGTTTTGAACAGCTGCGTTTTGATGAAAAAGACCGTATTATTGAACTGTTACAACAGCGTAAAACACGTTGGCAGTCACGTGTTTCCGGTTCGGGGCATAGCTATGCGATGCAATCTGCATCTCGTCAGCACAGTGCCTTGGCATTGCGTGATTATCACAATACTGGTTTGGGTGCATTAAACTGGCTGATCGAGCTGGTCTCTAAAATTGAAAAAGATCCGGCTGAATATGATCTGCTGATTGACGAGTTAAAACGAATTCATCGTGTCTTGTTGCAAGCCCCGAAGCAGTTCCTGCTGGTGTGTGAAGAGCCGCAATCTGATAGCTTGATTGAAGAAATCCAGAATGTCTGGGACAAACTGGCGGTTGATCCTGCACCGGTTGCACTGACTCAAATCGAAAAAGTGACGCATGATCAGCATGAAGCCTGGTTAATTCAGGCCAATGTCCAGTTCTGCGCGGCTGCTTATCCGGCGGTCGAAGTGGCGCATCCTGATGCTGCTGCCTTGATGGTGCTGGCGGGTTATTTACGTAATGGCTTCCTGCACAGTGCAATCCGTGAAAAAGGTGGTGCTTATGGCGGTGGTGCCAGCTATGACGGCAATGCCTGTTCATTCCGTTTCTACAGCTACCGTGACCCGCGTCTGGCAGAAACCTTTCAGGACTTTGATGCCAGTATTCAGTGGTTACTCAATGCGCCGCAACAGCCGCATCAACTGGAAGAAGCGATTCTGGGTCTGATTGCCAGTATGGATAAACCGGGTTCACCAGCGGGCGAGGCAATCACTGCATGTTATGCCTATCTGCATCAGCGTACACCAGCATTCCGTAAGAAATTACGTGAACGTCTGTTAAATGTCACACTGGATGATTTAAAGCGTGTTGCACAAACTTATCTGCTTGAGCAGCAGGCTACTAAGGCAGTCGTGGCGCCAGTGGCAAAACGTGAAACGCTGGAGCAGCTTGGTTTTGTAATTCAACAAGTTCTATAAATAAAAAAATGAGGATAAGGGATGGCGCTTAATTCGTTTAGGCGCTCAACTCTGCAGCTGAGCGTTGTGCTGGGCTGTACAGTTGGGACGCAAGTGAATGCGGAAGAAAAAATAGTGGTAAATAGTCCCATGCCGGCAACGGCTGAAGCCTGTGCAGCACTGGAAATCAGTGCAGAACGTCTGGCCTGTTATGATAGCTTGTTTAAAATAGCGATTATCGATAAGCCGGTGATCGTTTCTGAACGTCGTGCAGCAGTAGAAATTGCGCCTGAACCTGATAATTTAAAAGCCAGAATGGGACAAACCGTTTCTAATATTTATGCTTCTGAAGGATCAAAGCTGACACCAAATCTGTCTTTGCTGGATAGTCGCTGGGAATTGTCTCCGGAAAGTAAACTGGGTACCTGGAACATCCGTTCTTATCAGCCAATTTACCTGATGCCCGGTTTTTGGACTTCAAAGAAAAATGAATTTCCACAGAGTGAAAATCCACAAAATACGGTAGAAGAGGATCAAAATCTCACCTCAATCGAAGCAAAGTTTCAACTGTCTCTAAAAACCAAGGCCGTTGAAAATATTCTGGGGAATAATGGGGATCTCTGGCTCGGTTATACTCAGTCTTCACGTTGGCAGGTCTATAACTCGGAAGAGTCACGTCCGTTTCGTGAAACCAATTATGAACCCGAAGCAAGTTTTGTTTTGCGTACCAATTATGACCTTTTTGGTCTTAACTGGCGTATGTTGGGACTAACCATTAATCATCAGTCCAATGGCCGTTCTGACCCGTTGTCGCGTAGCTGGAACCGCGTCATGCTGAATCTGGGCTTTGAAAAAGACAATTTTGCCCTGATGGTTCGCCCTTGGTATCGCTTTGAAGAGAATCGTGACGACGATAACAATCCCGAGATCAAGAACTATATTGGACGCGGCGACATGACGGCTTTTTATCGTCATAACGAGCATGATTTTTCCTTGATGCTGCGTCATACCTTAAAAGGCGGTGATGACAATCGTGGTGCAATCCAGTTTGACTGGTCATTCCCGATCAGTGGCCGTTTACGTGGTCAATTCCAGCTTTTTGATGGCTATGGCGAAAGTCTGATTGATTATAACCATCGTGCCACTTATGTGGGCTTGGGTGTTTCCTTAATGAACTGGTTCTAAAATTCCCATTTTGAATCATCTTGCAATGAAAATAAAAAACCATGCCGATGCATGGTTTTTTCTAGGTAGATTAACCAATCTGGATTTCTGAAGGCGGATGTTTGAGACGACTCTTTTTGGGAGTCGCAATAAAATAAGCAAGCGTCAGTGGCCCTAGACGCCCTGCGAACATTAACAGCATCAGAATGATCAAACTGGCAGGTTGTAGCTCCTCAGTTACCCCTCGGGACAAACCGACGGTACAGGCCGCAGACACGGCTTCAAACAACAGATCCAGAAAATCCTGCTCAGGTTCCAGGATTAATAAGCTCATAAAACCCATCATGATCAACGCTGCAGTAATACACACGACGGCCAATGCTTTAAACGTAGTTTTTTCAGGAATAGAGTGATTAAACAGCCGGATCTCATCTTCGCGTCTTAAAAAACTGATTACGCTGATGACCACAATAATAAACGTACCGACCTTAATGCCGCCCGCCGTACTTAAGGAACCTCCACCAATAAACATTAGAAATATGGTAACTAGAGTGGATGCATCACTCATTTGTTCCATTGGCAAGCTATGAAAACCTGAAGAGCGGGGAACGGTGGCATGGAACCAGGCATTCACGGCCTGATCGCCCAAACTCATGAGACCTAAGGTCTGTGGATTGGAAGCCTCCAATAGCCAAAGTACGATAAACGCACTCAGATTGAGCCCCAGAATCGTCGAAAGAATGAGCTTGCTATTGGTACTTAACTTGCGCCAGCGTCTATGTTGCTTGACATCCATCAGCACCAGAAAGCCGATACCACCAATGATATACAGCATACTGATGGTAAAGGTGATCAGATACTGCCCTGAAAAGCTCATCAAGCTATTTGGAAAAAGCGAAAATCCACCATTATTGAACGCTGACACACTATAAAAGGCAGCATAAAAGAGTGCTTCACTGAACGGATATTCTCTGAGCCAGGACAAGGTCAGAATCAGCGTACCGATAGCTTCAAAAAACAGGGAATATAAAAATACCGCTTTAATGGTAAAACTGACTTTTTTCAGGCTGGTCTGGCCAATCGATTCCTGTGCCATGACTTGCTGTTTGAGCCCCATCTTGGGTGCCAGACTCATCACTGCCAGAATGGCAAAGGTCATAAAACCCAGTCCACCGCATTGCAGCAGAAACATAATGACAATCTGGCCAAATACCGTATAGGCTTCACCGACATTCACTACGGACAGTCCGGTAATGGTCACCGCAGAAGTAGCCGTGAAAATGGCTTGCAACCAGCTGATATCACCCTGATGGGCAATAGGTAACATCAGTAGCAGTGAACCGATCAGGATTAATCCGAGAAAACCCAAGGCCAATAAACTCGGTGGGCTGAGATTAATGGTTCTATGTTGCTTTAAGTCAGAACTTCTCATAGCGTTTTAAAATATCTGGCGAGATGGCGTAAAGGCTCCAGTAATCCTTCAACCACAAGAATATCGCCTTCCTGCAGAATCAGGTCGGATGCGACCTGGTATTGCACCACTGATCCGCGCTTATGTAATAAGGTGGTGATTTCAGGGGCGTGCTTCATCAGTTGGTTGAGCGGCGTAGCATGATGATCGGCATGAATCTGAATTTTGACAATATAATGATCATCTTCCAGTGCCATATAACGACTGACCATCGGGTAGCTTAAAGACTGAGCCACACGCACGCCCATATCTTCTTCAGGATGAATGATTTTCTCGACATTGAGATGGGTCAGAATCATGTGATGGGATTTGGATTTGGCTTTTACCCAGATTTTTTTGACGCCCATATTTTTCAGGTGCAATACACACAAAATACTGGCTTCAATATCTTCTCCGATCGCCACGACTACGGCATCACAACGCTGCACATTCAGTTCATCCAGCACATGCTCATCGGTTGCATCGGCAATTACAGCATGGGTCAGTTGATCAGAAATATTTTCTACATATTTTTTATTCAGATCGATTCCGATCACTTCATGATTCAGACTGATCAGTTGCGTGGCCACAGTCGCACCAAAACTACCCAGCCCAATCACTGCAAATAATGCCATGAATATTGTCCTAACTATTTTTATTACATCTCAATTTTAGTGTAAGAGAATTTCGTAAAAATTGCGCTGCTATTCAGCAAGCTATGCCGAGATAAATAGTATGATCATGATTTTGAGTTGCACATAAAAAACCGCCTCGAAAGGCGGTCTATATTTTAACAATTACTTCAGGAAGCGCTGATAGCCCAGATTATTGGTAATTTCCTGATATGGATAGGTAATGGTTTCAAGGGTTTCAATCAAGCCATCCGGATTCTGCTGCGCATCGGTCGCCTCCAGACCCACCAGAACACGCCCTTCCGCAGCGCCGTGGTTACGGTAATGGAACAGGGTAATGTTATGCGTTGGGCCAAGACGTTCCAGGAACATTAATAAAGCACCAGGACGTTCTGGAAATTCCACCCGGAACAGGCGTTCATTTTCAATATCGGCATGACCACCGATCAGGTAACGAATATGCAGTTTTGCCACTTCATCATCAGACAGGTCATCGACGTCATACTGGAATTTTAGCGTTTCATAAATTTCCTGACGTTCTTTTTCACCATTTTTTAAGCTGATCCCAACAAATACTTGAGCAGTAGAGACATCACTGGCACGGTAATTAAATTCGGTAATATTGCGACCTTGCAAAGCGCGACAGAAGTTGAGGAATGAACCTTTCTGTTCTGGAATCGTCACGGCAAAAATCGCTTCTTTACGTTCACCGAGTTCGGTACGTTCGGCGATATAACGTAAACGGTCGAAATTCATGTTGGCGCCGCACACAATCGACACCATATTTTTACCTTCGATTTTATGTTCTTCGACATATTTTTTAATGCCGGCCAATGCCATAGCACCTGAGGGTTCGACAATGCTGCGGCATTCGTCATAAGTATCTTTAATGGCTGCACAAATTTCGTCGGTATTGACCAGTACCACATGTGGTTCTACGATCGGGCCAGAATTATCTGACTTTTGCAGGCGAATCACTTCAAATGGTTTTTCACCAATTTGTGCGACGGCTGTACCGTCAGCGAATAAACCCACAGAAGGTAAAATGACACGTTCATTGGCCTCTAAAGCTGCTTTTAAGCATGCCGATTCGTCATACTCCACCGGAATGACTTTGACATGCGGGGCAACATCACCCAGGTAGGCTGCCACACCTGCGATCAGGCCACCGCCACCTACCGCTACAAATACATAATCAACATCGCGCCATTGACGCAAGATTTCATTGGCAATGGTACCTTGACCCGCCATCACCAGCTCATCATCATAAGGCGGAATAAAAGTCATGCCATCTTCTTGAGCACGTTGAATTGCATATTTGTTGGCAACGTCGAATGAGTCACCATGTAAAACAACTTCACCCCCAAGGCGTTTTACCGCTTGGACTTTAATATCTGGTGTTGTTTTTGGCATTACAATAATGGCGCGAATACCCAATTTTTTACCCGATAATGCCACGCCTTGCGCATGGTTGCCTGCTGAAGCTGTGATGACACCACGTTCCAGTTGAGATTTCGGCAATTGACTAATGCGGTTATAAGCACCACGTAATTTGAATGAAAAAACCGGTTGTAAATCTTCACGTTTAAAGCGGATGTTATTATTGAGTCGTTCGCTAATTCGTGGTGCTGCTTCGAGTGGAGTTTCGATTGCAACATCGTAGACCGTTGCTTGTAATATTTGTCGAACCAAACGAGACAGCATGTTAATTTTCCATCTAACAGTTTAAAATAGGCGCTTATTGTAACAAACCATACGGCTTTGCGGTTCGAAAATACTGCAAAAGTCCAAAATAGTTGAGTGAAGCCATGAGTCTATATGCAACCCAAGATGAGAAAAAACAAGCAGCGGCCCGTGCTGCTCTGAAACACTTACCAAAAGGCGGCATTTTAGGCGTAGGTACCGGAAGTACGGTTAACTTTTTAATCGATTTATTGCCAGAACTTCAGTTAGAAGCGGCTGTGGCAAGTTCTGAAGCAACGGCGCAACGTCTTAAGAAGTTAGGCATTGAAGTGGTCGATATGAACTCTGTCGGCGGACTAGATGCTTATGTCGACGGCGCAGATGAAATTGATCGTCATTTGCATATGATCAAAGGTGGTGGTGCAGCACTGACACGTGAAAAAATTGTGGCATCGATTGCGAAAAAATTTGTGTGTATCGTGGATGATTCAAAATGGGTCGGACAATTGGGACACGATTTCCCACTGCCAGTTGAAGTAATTCCTATGGCACGTTCTGCGGTTGCACGTAAAATTGTCTCTCTGGGCGGTGATCCTGCATATCGTGAAGGTGTCGTGACTGACAATGGTAATGTGATTTTAGATGTGCATAATCTGAATATCTTAAATGCACTCGAGCTTGAAAAAACGCTTAACAATATTCCTGGCGTGGTCTGTAACGGAATTTTTGCGATTAATAAAGCGGACATCGCAATTGTGGCAACCAATGATGGTATTGAAGAACGTACTGCGGTTTAATCCTTTAATTTTATAAATTAAATTCCCCTAAATCTCCCTGAGCGAAGTTTTAAAGCACTGCTTTAAAACAAGTGCAAGAAGGGAGACTTTTAAAAGCCCCTCTTTGAAAAAGGAGGGTTAGGGAGGATTAAAAATAAAATCAATAAAATATGACCCCAAACCTCCCTGAAATCCAAATTACTCGAAAATTACGCGCAACACGCTTGAGACTGCGTGTAGAGCCGACGCAAATTAAATTAACTGTGCCGCAGTTTTGCACACAGCGCCAAGTTCAAGAATTTTTAAAACAATCAGAACAATGGCTGATTAAAACCTGGCAATCGCAGCAGGAAAAATTCCAAAAAATAGACCGAACGCTACCAACTGAGCTGCAGCTGTTTAATTTAAACGTACCAGTTCAGATTCATTATCAAAGCCAGAAACATAACTTTGTTTTCGATTCTGAGAAGTTACAGCTCTGTGTCAGTGATCGACATCCTGAAGAATATTTAAAAGCCTTTGTCATCAGCTATGCCAAAGAACAGCTTCCCCTATATTTAAATCTTGTCTCACAGCAATGCAATCTGCCTTTTAAAAAGTGCAATATTCGCCAACCCAAAACCCGCTGGGGCAGTTGTTCTGCTCAGCATGACATTATGCTGAATAGTGCTTTGGTGCTATTTCCCGAAGAAATTACCCGTTATGTCGCGGTACATGAACTGGCACATACCCAATATTTTGATCATAGTTCACTTTTTTGGGCGGAAGTTCAGAAACATGATGCAAATTTTCAACAGCATCGGAAAATGCTAAAAAATACGCCGTTGCCATATTGGTGGGAAGCTTAAAATTGAACTGAATAGAGAATGAGAGGGAAATAAAGGCTTAAAATAGCCTAAGCAATATAGATATTACTTTTCCATCTCTCTTTAATTTTGAAATTGGGTTCAGTACTTATAAAAAACCAGTAATCCCCGCTGAAACAGTTTAGAAAACCTCAACTTCCTGTCATACTACGCAGTTACGAAATGGAAACTTTGATTTGAGGTAGTGATCGTGATTACTGTTGGTATTGTCGGTGGTACAGGTTATACAGGCGTTGAATTGTTGCGTCTTTTGCTACGACACCCAAATGTACAGGTGAATGTACTAACATCACGTACCGAAAATGGTCGCCGTGTAGATGACATGTTCCCAAGTTTACGCGGACATACCGATCTTCAATATTCAGATTTAAATATCGATGAACTTAAAAAATGTGATGTCGTGTTCTTTGCAACGCCGCATGGTGTTGCAATGAAACATGCCGAAGCGCTTGTGGCTGCAAAGACCAAAGTCATTGACCTGGCGGCAGATTTCCGTTTACAAGATCTGCAACAGTTTGAAAAATGGTATGGCATGCAACATGCTTGTCCAGAACTGTTAAAAGACTCTGTTTACGGTTTATCTGAATTGAATCGTGAACAAATTAAACAGGCCAATGTAGTTGGAAACCCGGGTTGTTATCCAACCACGGTTCAGTTGGGGCTGGCGCCAGTATTAACATCAAGTGACGCACTAGTGAAACCTGAAAGCATTATTATTGATGCGAAATCAGGTGTGTCGGGTGCAGGTCGTAAAGCAAGCTTGGGCGGCATCTATACTGAAAATGCCGATAACTTTAAAGCCTATGGCGTAGCAGGTCACCGCCATCATCCTGAAATTGTCGAAGCTCTGGAAAATATCTCAGGTCAAAAAGATGTGTTTGATCACATTTTATTTGTTCCGCATTTGGTGCCAATGATCCGTGGTATGTTGTCGACCATCTACATCGATCTCACTGAAGCAGGACAAGCAGCAGATTTACAGGCATTGTATGAACAGTTCTATGCCAATGAAACTTTTGTCGATGTCATGCCAGCAGGCAGCTCACCAGAAACCCGTTCAGTGCGTGGTGCCAATCAGTTGCGTATAGCCTTGTACAAGCCGCAACCGACCAAGCTGGTAGTCCTGGTTGTACAGGATAACTTGGTGAAAGGTGCAGCAGGTCAGGCCGTACAAAACATGAACCTGATGTTCGGATTTGCCGAAGATGCTGGCTTAAATAATATTGGTTTATTACCATAAGAAACGTATTAGAACTTCACACACATTTAGATTTGGATTTAAATGTGTGTCTTGAATAAAGCAAACAAGAGATCAAAATGCCGAATAACGAGTCAAATACGACCATTCCTCAGGAACCAGCTGCAAAAAAATCTTTGATGAAAGGCAATACGCCCTTGGTCATTGGTGCGGCTGTATTGATCTTGAGTAGTGGTGTGCTCGGATATACCGTAGGACACCGTCAGGGTTTGACTGCGGCGGGTTATGATGCAGATGCAGAGCAACTGGTCGATGTGGTACAGACACAAAAAGCCAGTCTGGAAACATTAAATAAGAATCTGAATACTGCGGTTCAGGAGCGTGATCTGGCGGTGAGTAATGCCAATGATCTCTATCTGGCCATGACCAAGGCACGTGATGAACAGGTGCAGGCTGAAAGTGTCGGAACCATTTATCGCGAGGTCTTACGTCAGCGTGGCGGTTTGGCTTTGGCCGTGCAAAACCTGTCGATTAAGCCTTTGCCTGAAAATGCCTTTGAATATCAGATTGATCTGGTTCAAGTTAGTCCGGGCAAAAGTCGTGCCTCCGGGAGTATTGAATTACGCTTGATTAAAGGGACTGAAATTCTGGTGGTGCCACTGGAAGACAAAAACTTTAATTTTGAAAATTATGAGCGTTTAACAGGTCGCTGGAGCATGCCAAAAGGCTTTAAGCCAGAATTTATTGAGATACGTCTCAGCGGTGCCAAACCGGTGATCCGTCGTTTTAGCTGGGAACAGGGCAAAGCAGTTGAAAATCAGTCTGCCGCCTTGTCAGAAATTCCGAAAACCGAAGCAAATGCAAATTAAGTGTGAAATATAAATCTTATGCCAAGCAATAAACGTCAAATGTGTTTAAGTGATATCAAAAATTCTTTTTATGAATCTGGAATTGTTGATTGGCATATCAGCCCGCGTTTAGCAAATGAACCTTTGGAAGGTGATGATTCTGACCTTGCTGTGCAGACTGCACCGCCAGAACTGAAACGTCCGCCCTTATATGCTGTCGTTTTAATGAACGACGACTATACCCCGATGGAATTTGTAATTGAAATTTTACAACAATACTTTGCAATGAATCTTGACCAAGCTACACAAGTAATGCTAACTGTACATTATGAAGGAAAGGGTGTAGCTGGGGTCTATCCTCGAGACATTGCGGAAACCAAAGCGAACCAAGTCAATAATTATGCTCGATCACAAGGTCATCCATTACTTTGCCAAATAGAGCCTAAAGATTAAGGGGGTTACATGCTCAGTCGTCAATTAGAAGTATCACTACGTTTGGCTGTCAGCATGGCTCGTCAAAAGAGACATGAGTTCCTGACCGTAGAACATTTATTATTAGCCTTGCTTGACAATGACTCTGCCGTAAATGCGCTTAAAGCATGTGGCGCAGACATTATCGTGTTGCGCAAGGAATTAGAAGAATACGTAGAACAGCATACCCCTAAGCTTGGTGAAAATAGTGATCAGGCACCACACCCAACAGAAAGTTTTGACCGGATCTTGCAGCGCGCGATTTTTCACGTGCAATCTAGCGGTGGTGATCGGACTGTAGAAGGTGCTGATATTCTGGTTGCGATGTATTCTGAGCGTGACTCATTTGCCGTCTATCTATTGAAACGTCATCAAATTAATCGCCTTACGCTAACTCAGTACCTGTCTCATGGTACGCGTAAAGAAGAAGTACAGGGTGAAGAAGAAATTGAAGACCTCGATGGTGAGTCTGCATCTTCAGCCAGTTCAGGTCCGCTTGAACTGTATACGACTAATCTCAATATCGAAGCGCAAAAGGGCAAGACCGATCCACTGATTGGTCGTGAAAAAGAAATTGAACGTGCCGCTCAAATTCTGTGCCGCCGCCGTAAAAATAACCCACTTCTTGTCGGTGATCCGGGGGTCGGTAAAACCTCGATTGCAGAAGGTTTGGCATGGTTGATCGTTAATGGTAAAGCGCCAAAACCACTCGAAAATGCTGAAATTTTCAGTCTGGATATTGGAGCATTAGTTGCCGGAACAAAATACCGTGGTGACTTTGAAAAACGCTTGAAACAGCTTTTAAATGCGCTGAAAAAGAAACCTGAAGCTGTGCTGTTTATTGATGAAATTCACATGATTATTGGTGCAGGCTCCAGTATGGGCAGCACCATGGATGCATCGAATCTGATCAAGCCTGCATTGGCCAATGGCACTTTACGTTGCATTGGTTCAACCACTTTTCAGGAATACCGTCAGGTCTTTGAAAAAGATCATGCTTTGTCACGCCGTTTCCAGAAAATCGATGTGAATGAGCCATCTATTTCTGAAACCATTGATATCCTACGTGGCTTGAAATCGAAGTTTGAAGATTTCCATCATGTGCAATATGACGATCAGGCATTGGTATCTGCAGTTGAACTTTCTGCAAAGTTCATCAATGACCGTTTCTTGCCAGATAAAGCCATTGACGTGATTGATGAAGCAGGTGCGCAGCGCCGTTTAAAAGCTGAACAAGATGACAGTTTGATCACGGTAGAAAACATCGAAGATATCGTGTCGAAAATTGCGCGTATACCACCAAAAACGGTCTCTAAAGATGACAAGAGCGTACTGGAAAATCTTGAGCGCGATCTGAAACGGGTGGTCTTTGGTCAGGATGAAGCGATCGAAGCTTTAGCGTCTGCCATTAAACTGTCTCGTGCTGGTTTGAAATCTCCAGATAAACCTGTGGGCAGCTTTGTTTTTGCTGGCCCAACCGGTGTCGGTAAAACCGAAGTGACCAAGCAGCTGGCTAAGCAGATGGGCGTAGAGCTGGTTCGCTTTGATATGTCCGAGTACATGGAACGCCACGCGGTGTCGCGTTTAATCGGTGCACCTCCGGGCTATGTCGGTTTTGATCAGGGTGGTTTGTTGACTGATGCGATCCATAAAAATCCACATTGTGTGCTATTGCTTGATGAGATCGAAAAAGCGCATCCAGATGTCTTTAACCTGTTATTGCAGATTATGGATCATGGTTCCTTGACCGACAATAACGGACGTAAATCGGATTTCCGTAACGTGGTCTTGGTACTCACCACCAATATTGGTGCTGAAAGTATTTCACGTATTAGCATTGGCTTTATGGAACAGGACAATAGCAACGATAACCAGGAAGCGATGAAGAAAGCCTTCTCTCCGGAATTCCGTAACCGTCTTGACGGCGTGATTCAGTTCAAGGCATTGCCAAGCAGCATCATTGAAAATGTCGTGGATAAATTCCTGACCGAACTTCAAGCGCAACTTGATGATAAGAAAGTCATGCTGGAAGTGGATCAGAGTGCGCGTGAATGGATGTCAGAGCAAGGCTATGACCGTTTAATGGGCGCACGCCCAATGCAGCGTCTGATTCAGGAACACCTGAAAAAACCATTGGCAGAAATGATCCTGTTTGGTGAACTGGCTGAAAATGGCGGTAATGTTGCAGTGTCGGTGAAGAAAGAAAATGGTAAAGCTGTTGGCTTAAAACTTGAAGTCTTTGAAGACCAGACTGCTGAACCTGCTTAATCAATATGAAAAAATAAAACCCGTGCAAGCACGGGTTTTTTCATGCACTCATATTTTAAATCATCAAATTCATTCATACAGTTCAAAAGACAAATCATGGATATTCAAATTACCAAGCTGCTCACCACTTTTTGCCTGTTTCTGGTCACGGCATTGATGGAAATTTTAGGCTGTTATTTTCCCTACCTGATTTTAAATCAGGGGAGAAGTCACTGGTTGTGGATTCCGACAGCTCTGGCTTTGGCGGCTTTTGTCTGGCTACTCACCTTGCATCCGGCTGCTTCTGGACGGATTTATGCCGCTTATGGTGGCATCTATATTTTTTCGGCGCTAATGTGGTTGCGCTTCGTTGATCAAGTAACGCTGTCACGTTGGGATTTACTTGGCGGGATGGTGGTAATACTGGGGGCACTGATTATAATTCTACAGCCGCAAGGTTTGGTGCGTTAGCAGGATATAACAGCAAACCTCATCAAAAAGAGGTAGCTATAGCGACCTCTTTGTTTTCTTGATGTTTTAATCCTGAATAAAAGCCAATATCTTATTTCTTTAGACTATTTCAATTTGCAATCTTTCTGGGAAATATCAGTTTTATAGGTTTGTGTTTGCGAGCTCAGGCTGAGCTCGACCTTGTATGGGTTTTCAATCTGATAGCGATGCTCAAAGAAAATCTCGCAATTATTGAGCAGATTATTACGGATCATTTTCATCACTTCTTTGCGGCCCAGATCTTTTTCAAATTGGCTAAAATCCGGTGTGGTGATTAAACCTTTTAATGTGGTTTTATTGGCACTTAACTGTAATTGTTCAATAATTGTATTCTGGTCGACCTGTAAAGGTAAAGTTCTGGAATCTTCTGCACTGAGTACCGCGAGTAATTCATTCAGTTCAGCTTTTTTCTGAATTTTAAATTTGCTGTCAATAATATTTTTTTCCTGAAGATATTGATCAAATTCAGAAGCATGAACGGAGAAGGTCGCACTGCTAAAACCTGCCAATAGTGCCAAGGCCCAATATTTATTTTGCATTGTATAACATCACTTTTTATTCCATTTCAATCATGATTATAAGAGCTGAGACAAAAAAAGCACCAGAGATTGGTGCTTAATTTGTGAAGATTCAGCTTTTAATTTAGTCTTTTTTCAGATTTTCATTAATCAGGAATTCAACCAGAGCTTTTTGCGCGTGCAAGCGATTTTCAGCTTCATCCCAAACCACGGCATTTTTATGGTCAAGCAAGTTTTCTGAAATTTCTTCGCCGCGGTGCGCAGGTAAGCAGTGCATAAACAAACAATCCGGATGCGCAAGATCCATCAGGCGTTCATTCACTTGATAGTCTGCAAATGCTTTCTCACGGATTTTTTGTTCTTCTTCCTGGCCCATGCTTGCCCAAACGTCAGTCACAATCAGGTCAGCATTCACGGCTGCATCTTCAGCGGTATCGACCAGTTCAACACAATGCGCAAATTCAGACAGGAATTTTTCTTGTGGTTCATAACCTTTTGGCGCTGCAATTTTCAGATTAAAGCCCCACATGTGTGCTGCTTCAATATATGAATTACACATGTTGTTGCCATCACCGATCCAGGCAACAGTTTTACCTTCGATTGAGCCGCGTTGCTCTACATAGGTCTGCATGTCAGCAAGTAACTGGCAAGGATGGTGATCATCTGTTAAAGCATTAATCACAGGAACTTTTGAGTAAGATGCAAAACGTTCCACGATATCATGACCGAAAGTACGGATCATCACGATATCTAGCATGCTTGAGATCACGCGTGCAGAATCTTCAATCGGTTCACCGCGGCCTAACTGGGTATCGCGAGAAGACAGGAAAATTGCGCTACCACCAAATTGGCTCATGCCAGCTTCAAACGAAACACGCGTACGGGTACTCGATTTCTCAAAAATCATGCCCATCACTTTACCAACAAATGGTTGGAACACTTCATTGTTATGCTGTTTGCGCTTAAGCTCAATTGCGCGTTGCAAAATCTGGTTAAGTTCTAAAGTTGATAAATCGCGTAAGGTGAGAAAGTGACGGAGAGCCATTCGTTACTCCACAATAATTGCCGAAAAACTCGATCAACAATCAGTTGTTGGTTAGTTTAAGAAAAAATACGGAATCGGCTAATATACTATAAGCAATGAAAAATGCAAAAAAACTAGACTTTTTGATGACCGTCTAAAAAGCGATCCACACAATAACTGATGTATTTGTCGATTTCCTGATCATCTTCCTGTACCGGAATTCCCATCAGAATACGCCATTCCAGATTGCGCAAAATACCAAAATACAGCTGCGCCGAATATTGCGGATTCTCGCAATGCAATAAACCTTGCGCATCTGCCTGTTCTAAAGCCGTAGCAATGGCACTTTGCACATGCACCGGGCCTCGCTCATGGATATGCTGAGCAAGTTCCGGATTGCGCTGACTCTGTTCCAGTACCAGACGCATAAAGGCCGAGTTTTCAGGTTGCATGATCTGGTGATAAAAATTGAGTAGCGTGTGTACTAAATAACTACGAAAATCCAGTGCCATCAGTTCGATTGGAATACTGATATCTTCAAAAAACTTGATACGACGATAATCGCAGATGGCTTTAAACAAGCCTTCTTTATTGCCAAAGTATTTATAAATGGAGGCTTTGGAGCCACCTGCATGCTGAACAATATCATCGAGAGACACAGCATCATAACCCCGTTCCAGAAACAGCTCGGTTGCACTGTTCAGCAGCGCAATACAGCGCTCATGACCACGTTTGGTCTGCGGCAGGTCTTTGGCGAGCGGTTCTAGGACGAGGTCTTGCATAGGAGATAATACATCAACATGTCAATAAAGATTGAAATGCCATCATAGCAAATATATGTACATATTTCATAATTGCACCGCATAAGCGCAGTATTTGCCGGATTAGGTAAAGTAAAACTTAAAAATTTGACTAAAGTTTTAGAGTATTTGTTCTATCAGATTGTGGAATGAGCAAGCCAAATGAGTATACTCGAGTTTCAATAATTATAGCCAAGACTGTGGAAAAGGAAGATGACAGAACAAATGTCTGCAGGTCTAAGATTTAGACAAGCACTTGAAGTCGAGAAACCATTGCAAATTATGGGTACGGTAAATGCCTATGCTGCCATGATGGCCAAACAAGTCGGTTATAAAGCCATTTATTTATCAGGTGCGGGTGTCGCGAATTATTCTTATGGTTTGCCTGACCTGGGCATGACCAGTCTGGATAATGTTCTGGAAGATGTACGCAGGATTACAGAACGTGTTGATACACCTTTATTGGTCGATATCGATACCGGTTGGGGCGGTGCATTAAATATTGCTCGCACGATCAAACAGATGATTGCAGCTGGTGCAGCCGCGGTGCATATTGAAGATCAGGTGGCACAAAAGCGTTGTGGTCATCGTCCAAATAAAGAAATCGTGTCACAGCAGGAAATGGTCGATCGTATTAAAGCGGCGGTCGATGCGAAAACCGATGCAAACTTTGTGGTCATGGCGCGTACCGATGCGCTACAAAAAGAAGGCCTGCAAGCGGTGATTGATCGTGCTTGTGCCTGTGTTGAAGCGGGTGCAGATGCAATTTTTGCCGAAGCGATGACCGATATCACCATGTATCGCACCGTATGCGATGCAGTGGGTGTGCCAGTCTTGGCAAATATTACCGAATTTGGTGATACACCGTATTATACGGTAAATGAGTTGGCAGAGCAGGGTATTGGCATGGTGCTGTATCCATTATCAGCGACACGTGCCATGCAAAAGGCAGCCCTTGAAGTGATGCGTTCGGTGCGTGAACACGGCACTCAGGTGAATGTGCTGGATATTATGCAGCAACGCAAAGAACTCTACGAATTTTTAGATTATCACAGCTTCGAAGACACATTAGATAAACTGTTTAAACAGGAGAATTAAAAAAATGGCTGAAGGAAAAGTACTCACCGGCGCAGGATTGCGTGGACAAGTGGCAGGGAAAACTTCACTCTCAACTGTAGGCAAAAGTGGCGCAGGTCTGACCTATCGCGGTTATGACGTACAGGATCTGGCTGAACATTGCCAGTTTGAAGAAGTGGCTTATCTGATTTTCTTTGGCGAACTGCCAACTTCAGAGCAGTTAGTTGCCTATAAAGCCAAATTAAAATCTTTGCGCACGCTACCTCAAGCCTTAAAAGAAGTGCTAGAGCGTATTCCTGCCGATTCTCATCCGATGGATGTGATGCGTACTGGCGTATCGATGCTGGGCAATCTTGAAACTGAACTGTCTTTTGAACAGCAACAGGATATTGCAGACCGTATTCTTGCCACTTTACCGGCAATTATCTGTTACTGGTATCGTTATAGTCATGACGGTGTACGTATTGAAGAAAATACCGATGATGATTCAATCGGTGCACAGTTCCTGCATTTATTACGTGGCGAAAAGCCAAATGAACTGCATGAACAGGTGATGAATGTTTCTCTGATTCTATATGCAGAGCATGAATTTAATGCTTCGACCTTTACGGCGCGTGTATGTGCATCGACTTTATCTGACATGCATTCTTGTATTACCGGTGCAATCGGTTCCTTGCGTGGCCCTCTACATGGCGGTGCTAACGAAGCTGCAATGGATATGATCGAAAACTGGACTTCGCCTGAAGAAGCTGAACGTGAAATGCTGGGCATGCTGGAACGTAAAGAAAAAATTATGGGCTTCGGTCATGCGATTTATAAAGACAATGATCCGCGTAATGGCATCATCAAAATCTGGTCTGAGCGTTTAGCCAAAGATGTCGGTGATACGGTACTGTATCCGGTCTCAGTGCGCTGCGAAGAAGTGATGTGGCGTGAGAAGAAATTATTCTGTAATGCCGATTTCTTCCATGCTTCGGCTTATCACTTTATGGGCATTCCAACCAAGCTGTTTACCCCGATTTTTGTCATGTCACGTGTCACAGGTTGGGCAGCACATGTGATGGAACAGCGTGCAGACAACCGTATTATCCGTCCAAGCGCGGATTATACTGGGCCTGAACTGCGTAAAGTAGTACCGATCGCCGAGCGTTCTACAGCGGCTTAATATTTATTAATATCTTGAATAAAAAATAAGGTCTCAATCGAGACCTTATTTTTTATCGACTTAACAGGACTGGATCTTCAATGCTATAGCCTGTTTCAAAAGGAATCCCCAAATACTTGACTGTCACCAGCGTTTTATTCTGTTTAGGAACTTTATAGGCCTGGCTAATTTTTAGACCTTGCTGATAACTGATCGCTTGATGAGTCGGACTTTTTTGTGAGCCAGATTTTACTTGATATTGATAAGTCCATTTTGGCACTTTTTCTTGTGGATCGTACCAGGCAGCTGCCGTCCCTGTTGTGGTTTTTAACATTTTAAGTTGTGGCTTTGAACTTTGAATCGGACTCAGCGGAACTAAACGCTTTTTGATTTTGGCAATGTCCTGATCAAACTTGCGACTGTCTTGGTCATAATCAATACGTTTGGTTTTTGGATTGATATATAAGGAGTTGACCTGAATCAACTGATTCGGTTTTGCGGATTTAAAATTATAATAATACAGCTGTGGTAAGCGCCCACGACCATCAAGGTAATGACGCATGACATAGAGCTTTTGCTCTTTGACTTCATAGCCTAGAATTTCAATATTTTGTGGGCCACCGACCGTAGCAAAAGCCAGACTGGGCAAGCCAAGAGGGAGCAGAAACAGCGCAGTTTTAATATTCATGGTTATTCTACCCGCAAAAAATAGATTAGCATTTGATCATGCTAATCTATCTTAAAATACAGTAGAAATAATGAAGCTTGTTGCGGCGTAATTATAAAACTAGATTAATGATTGAGTAGATTAATCATATCGTGTGCAACCACGGCAGACAGTTTATTCAGACGTTCGAGTGGAGTACCTTTCAAATAATACTGGAATTGATGCACTTGAGTACCATCATTAATTGCTACAAAAAAAGTCCCTTCCGGTTTCTCTGGTGTCGCACTACCACCGGGTTTAAGCAAACCTGTACAGGCAATAATCCAGTCTGCATCCCGGAACATCTTTTTACCCGCGTCTGCCAGGGCAACAGTAACTGGCATGGATTCGGCAGTGTAACTATTGATCAAAGCCTGGGGAATGTTTAATACCGAAGTTTTCACACCAACATCGTAGCAGACCAATCCACCGGCCAGAATTTCGGCGCCGTCACTTTTACAGATGGAAAACTGGCTACATAGATATCCAGAGCTCGCACTTTCAATAAAGGCAATTTTTATATTTTTCTCTTCGAGTAAGTTGCAACAGGTCTTTATCATAGTCTCTATATTTTCTTTATGATCCGAGTGGTTTTAGCTTAATTTAGACAGATTTTTTCTGTCGTTCAACTCCGAGTATATTTATATTTTTATGAAAGTTAAAATTTTTCATGGATTAGTACAATTTGATACTGATTTGATCACAAAACCTGAGTGGTTAAAGCTTAGACTATTTTTTCAAATAGAGGTTTCTTCTCAAGCTGAACAGTGGTAAAAATAAAAATAAAGTGCTTAGTGAAAGCCGGTATTGGTGGTTTCCTGTATTTAGAAGTTCTGGATGCCTCATTCAGTTTTGATGGCGTGATCGGTGCCTTTGCGATTACCTCAGACGTGGTTATCATCATGCTGGGTCTGGCAAT